>CAZYWN010000001.1:0-28882 GCA_964651525.1 uncultured Candidatus Saccharibacteria bacterium
CGGGACGAGGACGTGGGCGCGATTGTTGTCGGCGTGGATTATGAGTCGTCGCGCGTGGCGGTCGCGCTTGCTGAAAAGCACGATTTTTTGTGGGCGACAGTGGGCTTGCATCCGCATGATAATTTGAAAGAAGTTTTTGATGCCGAAGCGTATCGCGCGCTCGCACGCCACCCAAAGACGGTTGCGATAGGCGAGTGCGGCTTAGATTATTTAAGATTTAAGATTGAAGATTTAAGATTTAAGGAAGACCAAAAACGGCGATTTGAAAATCAATTAGAATTAGCGGTAGAAATGAAAAAGCCGTTAATGTTGCATGTCCGCGATGTTCCCGGAAAAATGGACGCCTATGAAGACGCGCTGGAAATTTTAAATGATAAATCTTATATCTTAAATCATAAATTTTTCGGCAACGTTCATTTTTTCGCGGGCGATTGGGAAATCGCACAAAAGTTTTTCGCGCTTGGTTTTACCGTATCGTTTACTGGCGTTATTACTTTTGCGAACCAGTATGACGGCGTGATTAAAAACGCGCCGCTTCAAAACATTCTCTCCGAAACCGATTGCCCGTTCGTCGCGCCCGTTCCCTATCGCGGCAAGCGAAATGAGCCCGTCTATGTGAAAGAAGTCGTAAAGCGCGTCGCGGAAATCAGGGGCGAAGAGGAAGTAAAAGTTGCTCTCGCGCTCGTAGAAAACGCACGACGCGTCTTTTCACTGTGATATAATAATTATACAAAAATCCTAAATTCAAAATCCTAAATCCTAAATAAATTCCAATGACCGAAACTCAAAACGTGTTTTCCTCCGAAGGAGGATCCGCCTCCGGCGGAAGAATTTGGAACATTTGGATTTTGATATTGTTTAGGATTTAGATATTAGGATTTAGAACTTTTAATTTGAAACATGCCTCTCCCTACCCCCAAAAAAGGCGAACAAAAAGACGACTTCATTTCCCGCTGTATACGGAGCGCGGTCATCCAGCGCGAATATTCGTCACAGAAACAACAGCTCGCGGTGTGTTTCAGCCGGCTCCGCGCGAAGCGGGGAGCGAACGCCTCACCGAAAAAAGGAAAGAAAATAAGCCGGTAAAATGCCCCGCTCGTCTATGGTTGACTTTCCATGCGCCTTTTGTTACATTGTTTGCTAATGGACGAATTGTTACAAGCGCATACTGGAAACGACGGAGAAACCCGCCTTTATGAGGCGGGGTATCACTTACTGCCTTCTATTGCCGATGAGGCGGTTGCTTCGGAAGCAGCGAAAATAAAAGACAGCATCGCGGCGCAGAACGGGGCTATTGTGAGCGAGGAAATGCCGAAAAAGACCACTCTTGCATATGAAATAGCCCGTCTCATTGGAGGCAAACGCGTTTTTTTTAATTCCTCATACTTTGGGTGGGTGCGATTTGAAATGCCGCAGGAGAACCTCGCGCTGTTTGACCGTTTTATGAAAGAGAACGAGTTGGTGCTCCGCTACCTTCTCTTGCAGGTAAAACCAGCGGAAAAAGTTTCTCCCGTGGCGCGAAAGACGCCTTTCTTTTCTAAGATGACGGCTCACAATGGCGCAAAGAGGGAAGAATCTGTTACGATGGCGGGCGAGTCCAAAGAAAAAGATGCTGGTGTAGGGGCACTTTCTGAATCGGAGTTGGATAAGACAATTGAGGAGTTGATCAGGGAATAAGTTTTATAAGTTACGCTTCGCTTAAGTTTAATAAGTTTCCTTATCTAACTTTTCTAACTTATTACCTTATCCAACTTTCATCATGTACATCAACAAGGCATTCGTTTTTGGAAACTTGACCCGCGACCCCGAGCTTCGCTCGTTGCCGTCAGGAAACGCTGTTGCGAATTTTGCCGTGGCGACCAACCGAACATGGAAAGACAAAGAAGGCGTCAAGCGCGAGGATGCCGAATTTCACAATATTGTTACTTTCGGGCGGCAAGCCGAAATTGTTTCGCAGTACTTGCGGAAAGGAAGCTCCGTTTTTATTGAAGGGCGCCTGCAAACGCGCAGTTGGGACGATCAGAACGGAGTCAAGAAATATCGCACAGAGATTGTCGCCGACAGAGTACAGTTCGGGCCACGGGGAAGCGGCAGTGGAGGAGTATCGGCAGGGGACGGCAAGGGGTCCTTTCCCCAAGGGGGACCGTCAGCAAAACCGAAAGAGAATGCTCTCGCGCGCGAAGAACTTGAGACCATTGAATATCCCGAAGAGGAAAACAAGGCGGATGATATTCCATTTTAATATAATTTCCAATTTTGAATTTCGAATAAATTTTGAATGAATATTTCAAAATTAGTCTATTCGGGCTTGATTCAGAATTCAAAATTAAAAATTATTTATGAAAACTAACGCATCAAACAACAATCTAAAACATATTGACTATAAAGACGTGGAACTGCTCAAGAAATTTCTTGACCCCTATTCCCGTATTGTGCCGCGTAAAGACACAAAGATAAGCGCGAAAAATCAGCGGAAAATCGCGCAAGCTATACACCGCGCCCGTTTTATGGGGCTTTTGCCGTTTCTCTCAAAATAAAAATAAAAGATACCAATATACGAATGGATACTAATGCAACGAATGAATACGAATATCTAGCACGCCGCATTTGTAGCCATTAGTATCATTCGTACACATTTGTATATTGGTATCTTATATTTCACAAAAACAAAATAACAACAGATTCAGCGCATGGACAAGTGACACGGCGCGAGAGATATGTGTTACAGTAAGTAGCATATATCTTTTTCGTTTCAAGGCACTATGTCCACAGAATTTTTGAATACCCGCCACGACGAAAATGCGCTTCTTTCCCCGGAAAGCGCGCATGCCGCGCGAAGCGATGAGGAACTGCTCAGCGCGTCCTTAAAGAAGCCCGCGCTTTTTCAAGAACTCATTGGCCGCTACGAAGACGCGTTTCGGCGGAAAGTGCGCGAGGTGCTGGGGAATCGGCCGGAAATAGACGACATCCTTCAAGAAACCTTCGTCAAAATCTATCTCCACGGCGGGAAGTTCCAAAAACAGGAGGGGGCGTCTTTTAAGTCGTGGGCGTATAAAATACTCCTCAATACAACCTTTACTTTCTACCAGAAGTTAAAGAAAGATGATGGGGCGCTGGTATATCCGGAAAAGGAACATTATGAATCCTTCCCTGATATTCCGAAAGGAGACCTTGAAACCTCCGATTTTGTCGTCTCGGTTCTTTCGCGGATGCCGGCGATGCTTTCGCGGGCGCTCAAGTCTCATTTCATACTTGGGGTCCCGCAGAAAGAGATCGCCACAGCGGAAAACGTCTCTGTTTCGGCAATCAAAACGCGCATTCACCGCGCGAAGAGAGAGTTTAAGAAGATTAGCGCATATTTAACACGGTCGTAAAAATTAAAAGTTCTAAACCCTAATATCTAAATCCTAAACAATATCAAATTTTCAAAAATTAAAAATCCTAAACACGAACCGTTTTGAACATTTGATATTTGAATTTTGGATTTGTTTAGAATTTAGAGCTTAGAATTTAGGATTTCTACTATAGTATCTTTATCATCTGTCTTGAACTGTCATTTCTCATCTAGATTATGTCTACTCTTTCAAAACAAGTTATGCGCCGTGTCTATTTCATCTGGGGCGTACGTCAGCTTGCGCGTCCGTTATTTCTTAAACTCGCCGTGCTCCTTGCGCTTTTGTGGCAGGTGAAAGAAGCGGTTTTTGTGCGACAGGTGTTTGTGAACATGGCGAATTATAAAGCGGAAGAATTATTTAACTTTTGGTCGGCGGCATTCCTCAATACGGACCTTCTCGTACAGACGGCAACTCTGGGTATTGGCGTTCTTGCGATTCTTCTTGTCCGGGACGTTATCTCAAGGCGTGAGTATGATCTGGCGTTTGCCCGATAGTAGAAATTTCCACAAAAAAGAAACTAAAATGCCCCGTCCCGCTGTAAGCGGGACGGGGCATTTTAGTTTAATGAACACAAAAAGGGCGTTCTATGCCTCCGCCGCTTCTTTCATCTGTTTTTGCACTGTCTTCAGAATTTCACCGAACAATTTTTTATCATCTTTCAACATTACGCGCGCCGCGTCGTAGCCGCGGGCGAGTTTTATTTCGTCACCTGTCTTGCCGGCAGGCAGGAACGCGTAGGACGTGCCCGACTTCGTGATGATTCCCGTTTTTTCGCCTATGGCAAGAAGCTCGCCCTCTTTGGAAATACCCTCGTTGTACATGAGGTCAAATTCCGCCAGACGAAACGGCGCCGCGACTTTGTTTTTGACAACTTTTGCGCGGACACGCGAACCGATAACTTCGTCTCCTTTTTTGATTTGCGCGATTCTTCGTATGTCTATCCGCACTGAAGTATAAAACTTGAGCGCTTTCCCCCCTGGCGTCGTTTCCGGATTCCCGAACATAACGCCAATCTGCATCCTGATTTGGTTTATGAAAATGACTATGGTTTTGCTTTTTGAAACAATTGCAGTGAGTTTGCGGAGCGCCTGCGACATAAGTCGCGCCTGTTTCCCCACATGGTAGGCGCCCATCTCCCCCTCAATCTCGTCTTTCGGCGTCAAAGCCGCAACGGAGTCAACAACGACAATGTCAATTTTTCCAGAACGGACAAGAGACTCTGTAATTTCAAGAGCCTGTTCTCCAGTGTCTGGTTGCGAAACGAGGAGTTCTCCTGTTTGTACTCCGAGTTTTCCGGCATACAGGGGGTCAAGCGCGTGTTCTGCGTCCACGAACGCGCAAATGCCGCCGTTTTTTTGCGCTTCGGCGACGGCATGAAGCGCCAAGGTCGTTTTCCCTGACGACTCTGGCCCGAATATCTCTATGATTCTTCCTCGAGGGAGTCCGCCAATTCCAAGCGCGGCATCAAGCCCGATTGAGCCGGTTGAGATAGCCGCGACATCCGTTCTCGGCTGGTCGCCGAGCTTCATTATTGCGCCCTCGCCGAATTTCGCCTGAATTGACTTGATAGTAGTCTCCAGCGCGTCATTCGCCCCAATTTCCATTTTTTGTTTTTTTACCATGCCGAAAAATTTAAGATTTAGGATCTATCATTTAACATTTAAAAAATAAATCTTAAATCTTATATGTTAAATCTTAAATTTCTCACTTTCTCACCACCTCAATTTTTTTTATCTCCATTCTTCCGAATTTATCTTCTGCGCGGACTTCAAGCGCGTTGTAGCCGTGCGCGAGTAAAATATCTTCGCTGAATTCTCCGGAGTCATTGGTAAAAGCAGTATGCCCGTTTATGGTGAGCGCGGCGCTGTTTTTTGTCGTTCCCGTGATACGCAAAAGTGGCGCAGTAACAGATACGCCGTTCTGGGGACTCACGATAGCCAAGCGCGGTCCCCAGAGCAGGTCTTCCGTTCTGTGGTAAGCATAGCCGAGGATAAGAAGGGCTACAATTGCGGATAAAAATATTTTAGGGCCTAATACAATGCTCATTTAGATAGTGTCCGGCAGAGGTTTTTCTTCGTCAGAGATTTCTCCCTCCTCACCCGCAACGTCTTGTCTGTTATCGTAATACGCGCCGCGCTCTTCTTTTATGAGGACGTCGCGCGGTTTTGCGCCGTCCGCAGGCCCCACAATGCCGCGCTCTTCCAAGAGGTCCATAAGACGCGCCGCGCGGGCATACCCAATGCGGAATTTCCTTTGGAGAAAAGTGGTGGACGCGCGCGCCGTGCGCACGACCGTCTCCCGTGCTTCATCAAAAAGCTCGTCGTCATTTTCGCTATCTCCGCCGTTTTCTTCAAGAGAACTCCAGAGCGGATCGGCTCCTTCGCGGATTCCCTCCGAAAAAAGAATATCGGAAGACAGTTGCGCGTCATTGCTTGAAAGAAAGTGCGCTACTTTCTTTATTTCTGTCTCCGATATAAATGCCGACTGCAGGCGCACCGGCTTGGACATTTCTCCCGATATATAAAGCATATCTCCTGCGCCAAGGAGTGTTTCCGCGCCCCCCACGTCAAGAATAGTGCGTGAGTCAATCTGCGATGCCACCTGGAACGCCATACGGACGGGGATATTCGCCTTAATAAGACCGGTAATGACATTCACCGACGGACGCTGTGTTGAGAGAATGAGGTGTATTCCAACGGCGCGGCTCATCTGCGCAAGGCGTACGATGCTTGCTTCAAGCTCGCGCGGATAAGTGCTCATAATGTCGGCGAGCTCGTCTATCACGATAACAATATAAGGCATTCGCTCGGGGAGCGCGAGATTTTTCGCTTCATTGACTTGTTTTTTCGCGAAACGTTCATATGCCGGCGCGGCAATGTTTTTGTGGTATGAGCCGATGTCACGAACCGACTCCGTTTCAAGAATATCGTAGCGCCGCTCCATTTCTTTTATTGCCCACTTGAGCGCGAGTATTGATTTCTTCGCCTCCGTGATGACCGGAGTTAAGAGGTGCGGGGTCTTATTATACAGAGTAAGCTCCACGCGCTTCGGGTCTATCATGATGAAGCGCAAACTTGCCGGAGAGTTATTGTAGAGAAGCGAAACTACAATTGTGTGTATAGCGACTGATTTTCCCGAGCCGGTCGCGCCGGCAATCAGGAGATGGGGCATCTTCGCAAGGTCGCCGAAATGCGGTTTGCCGGTGACGCCTCTTCCCAACGCCACGAGAAGTGGTTTTTCTGATGCCGTGTAGTCGTCTTGTGAAAGGAGGGAAGCAAGTCCGACGGTGGTGCGCGATGTGTTGGGGAGTTCTATGCCGACAAGAGATTTTCCCGGAATCGGCGCTTCAATACGAAGCGGGTGAGCAGCAAGCGCCAAAGAAAGGTCATTCTTAAGACCGACGATGCGCGCGAGTTTTACCCCCTGCGCGGGTTTCAAAGCATAACGTGTCACCGAAGGCCCGACTGACACTTCGTCCATCTCAACGTCAATACCGAAGTTTTGAAGCGTGCGTTTGATGATGTTCGCGTTTGCTTTTATATCGCCAACCCCAGGTTTTCCTCTGTCGCCTTGGAGGAGTTCAAGAGGGGGGTTTTGGTAACGAAGCGCGAAACGCGCATATGCGTCCTGCGGCGCCGGCGCTCCTTTTCTCAAATCGCTTCCGACGGGGATACCAAATATTTTTTTGACCGGTTCCTCCGTCGTCGCGTCTTTTGCCTCGTCTACTATGCTTGTTTTCTCTTCAGCGGATGATTCTTTTACGCGCACATCAGGGGCTTCTTCGCTCTCGGCTCTTTTGCGGAAGATGTTTGAAACCCAGGCGAAAGACGGCGCGGTGTTTGTGATGAGGAGAAGAGAAACGAGGAAAAGTGTTCCGAGGATAACGAATGATGCATATATATCAAAAAAAGCGACAAGCGGCCCGACAATCATTTTGCCCGCAATGCCGCCATCGTTCGCCACAAGCTCAATGCCGGCAAGTCCGGAAAAAAAGAAAAGCATAAGTCCGGATGAGGTAAAAAGAAACGTTCTTTTATTTCCCCGCAAAAGAGTGGCGCCAATAAGGAGGAGCGTGACGGGGAAAAGGTAATAGCCAAAGCCGAAAAACGAGGAAAAAAACGAAAAAATAGTTTTTCCGACAAGGCCGGCTTTGTTAAAAGACGCCAGCACAAAAAAAACCATTCCGGCAAAAGAGGTAAGGGCGAATATCCAGCGGCGCGCTTCCTCGCCGATGGAGGGGGTTTCAAGCGCTTCTTCCTCAATATCTTTTTTCTTTCTTCTGCCCATATATAAGGTAATACTAACATAACACACATTTCTAAACATCTACCAATAAAGACCATTTCCTCGTTATCCGTAACGTAGAAGTGCAAAATGTAAAGCGTAAAGCGAAAAACAGTAGTGTAAAACTCTAAGTGTTTTAAATTTTTGGATGTTATTTTGAGTTTTGTGTTTTACATTTTGCATTTTCTTTCTGTCCTTTATATAATGAACACACCGACGGGTTTGCGAGATAATAAAGGACACGCAATTCACAATTATATTTTATAATACGGACATATAAAAGACAGAAAATACAAATGTCGTACAAAGAAAACAAACAACATTGGATTATATTTAGGAAATCAGAGAAACTAGCCACTGCTGTATATCTGTTAACAGATTTTTTTGACGATAAAGAGTCTTTGAAATGGCGTTTACGCGAGGAGAGTATTTCTTTTTTGTCTTTTGTGAGCTCTTTTGTGCACAATCCGCCGGCGCGTATATCTCCCAGCGGCATTGAAGCGCGTCTCAACGGCGTGCTCTCCTTTTTGGAGCTCGGGAGAAATACCCGCCTTATTTCACCTATGAATTTTTCTATTTTGAGAGAGGAATATCGTAGTATTGCCGGCGCTCTTTACCGAGAGATTGAAAGCAAAGAAGGCAGTTCCGATTTTGAATTTCCGGAGAGGTTTTTTTCTGATGAACCCGCTCGGCATGAAGCGTCTGACGGAAGAAAACCAGAGAGGGGAATGATACTAAAAGACAAAGATGTTTTTGATACAGAAGCCGTAAAAGACACAGCAAAAAACCATGGTTTTACCTCTAAAATTAGCGATTTTTACTTAGGTTCTTCAGATGTGTATAAAAAAGAATTCCGGCGGGAATCAATCCTTAAGATTCTGAGAACGAAAGGTGAAATTACCATTAAAGACATTGCGTATCTCGTGAGGGGTGTAAGTGAAAAAACAATCCAAAGAGAACTTATTTCGTTGATAAATGAAGGTATCGTGAGGAGAGAGGGAAAACGAAGATGGAGTAGATACATGCTAAAAAGTGAATAAAATAAAGGATAAACACGAGATTTTAAATCCAAAATCCAAATTATTTGACCTTTGTCCGCCGGAGGCCGATCCTCCTTCGGAGGAGAGTACTTTGGATTTATTTATCGCTTATATAAGCGATCCCACCGCGCTTTTTCTCCTTGCGGTGTTCACATATAAATGTGGAAATTATATTTTGTATTGACTTTGAATAAACAGGTAAGATATTTTTAAGGAGTACGCTTGAATAGCGTATGCCAAGCGAGTGTGCGCCGAGCATAAAAATAAACAGGGTAGTTATCCACACTCTTTTATTTTGCAGTGTAGCGCATCCTTGATAAAATGAACGGAGAGAATGAAACGGAATGAAAACACCGCATACGTGTTTTTGTGTTAGATTAGAAGATGCAATTTTGTGAGCATGTGCATGCTCGGTCTTCGTGAAAGAAAGGCAACTGAGAAGGGCGAGCACTTTGACAATTTAATACACTACCGAGTTGATAAAATTTCTCTGGACAATTCTTAACAGCACGCGTGAATATTTTTCCGCGTTGTCTTGATAGCAAGAGAGTAATGAAGCGATGAGTAGCGTTAACTGATCATTGGTTATCCAAAGGTCGAGTTTTGCTTAACCGAGAGTTTCGTGCACTCGTGGTCGAGAACGATGACGTGCACATTATTATTAGAGTTTATTGGATTAAAAAAGAACAGTTCCGGATTGTCTACGAAAAGCGGCTCCGCAAAAACGAAGCCGTCGGCAAAAAGGAATTGGTCGCGCCTCGGTATAAGGCGTTAAAAAAAGTTCGGCAATTTATTAGTTGTTTCGCCGGATGGATATGCCATCTCTTACGCGCAGTCGTCAGTTTTATACATAACCCGATTGTCGCGAGAGAGATTCTAAAAACATTAGGTTATGAGTAAATTTACAAATTCAAAAACCGCAAAATTCATCGGGATGTTTGTTGCAGTCCTCATGTTCGCGGGAGTAGCCGTGGTGCCGGTGGCGCACGCGCTCACGCTCGCCGAACTTGTAGAACTCTTCATCGCCCTTGAAATCATTCCTGCGAGCAAGGCAGACGCGGCGCGTTCGGCGCTCGCCGGCCAGACAGGAGGTACCGTGGGCGCAACCGCGTGCCCGTATACATGGACACGCAGTTTGAAACAAGGCGACACGGGAGCCGATGTCATGAAGCTCCAGAAATTCTTGAACTCAAGCGCGGACACGAAAGTCGCTTCCTCGGGCGCAGGTTCTCCGGGGAGCGAGACATCAACCTTTGGACCCGCGACAAAAGCGGCCGTTATGAAATGGCAGGACAAGTATAAGAGCGAAGTGCTGACCCCCGTCGGGCTTTCCGCGGGCACGGGCTACTTCGGCACGATGTCAGTCGCCAAGGCGAACGACTTGTGCAAAGGAACGGTAGCCACGACACCGACTACGCCGACAACGCCAGTAGTGACGCCTTCAGGCACTGGACTCACCGTAACGAAGCACCCGACACAGCCGGCGAACATGCTTGCGCCGAAAAATACTTCGCGCGTGCCGTTCACCAAACTGCAGCTCACCGCAAGTTCTGACGGCCCCGTCACCGTTGACAGCGTCGTCGTGGAGCGGCAAGGACAGGCATCAAACAACGCGATTGACGGCGTGTTGCTCATGAATGAGGACGGTACGCTTATCGGCATTGAGAAGACACTGAACACCTATAATCAAGCAACTGTCGGCACCTCGTTTATTGTCCCCGCAGGAACGACGCGAACTGTCATCATCGGCGCGAACATAAACGATGCTGGTAGCGAATCAGGGGAGACACCCATACTTGCGCTTGTGGGCGTGAACACCAGTTCTGTTGTGCATGGGAGTCTTCCGATTGTGGGCGCGACCCATACGGTAAACAACAGCCTCGCGGTTGGATCGCTTACCGCCT
Organism: uncultured Candidatus Saccharibacteria bacterium; assembly: GCA_964651525.1. Taxonomy (GTDB): domain Bacteria; phylum Patescibacteriota; class Minisyncoccia; order Phycocordibacterales; family UBA2135; genus CAZYWN01. Next base: position 10,624 of record CAZYWN010000001.1, read on the forward strand.
TGCGTGGCTCGCTTGACCCAGGTTCGGGACTCACCAAGGAGGTGGGTACGACAAACTTTACTTTCTCCGGCATTAAGTTTACCGCCGGTTCAAACGAGGACCTTACTCTTAAGTCGATTCGATGGTACCAGTCCGGCTCTGCCGCATCAGGAGACCTTGCAAACTTAAAGACCGTCATTGACGGCACCGAGTACGAGGTCTTAAACGGCAGTGGCAAGTATTACACTACGGTATTTCCTGCCGGTGGCATTGCCATTAAGAAAGGATTCTCTAAGGACATCTCTATTAAGGGCGATATTGTGAACGGTTCTGCCCGAACGATTGATTTTGACGTTGACCGCCGCACGGATATCCACATTGTCGGCAATACCTATGGTTATGGTATTCGCCCCACCCTCGATGGAACGGCCGCAACAGCTGATGGCGCTGATATAAACAACGCAGACAATCCGTACTATGATGCGGCTCAGCATACGATTTCCGTCGGAACAATGCAGGTCAGCTCATGGACAGTTGGCGTCCCCGCGCAGAACTTGGCGGAGAACGTTCTTGGGCAGCCAATCATGGGTCTTACCTTTGACGTGAAAGGTGAGCCGATTTCCATCTCTCAGGTGATATTCAAGTTCACCCTGACGAGCGGGGATGGCGCCACAACCGAAACTTTTGCCGACATAACAAATGTGACATTGGTTGACTCTAATGGCACTATTCTTGCTGGCCCCGCAGATGGTTCTGGTACTGATGGCATAGGAGTAAATGGTTCTATTACGCTTTCAGATACGATCGTCTTCCCTGTCGGCGTTACCAATGCGACTCTTAAAGCAAAGCTTGGCACTAACTTTGGTAACAACGACACCATTACCGCATCAACCACGCCGAATTCAACGAACTTCGGCACCGTAACGGGTCAGGTGACGGGAAACACGATTACGCCTTCTCCGACCTCTGCAGTTACTGGACCTCTTCAAACAGTGAAGGCAGGTTCGCTTGTTATCAGCGTTTCCAATCAACCTGCGGCGCAAACTGCCATCGCTGGTTCTTCGCAGTTTGAATTCGCGCGCTACATCTTTGATGCAGGCGCGTCTGGGGAAGACATTAAGATTACCTCTATCCCGCTCTACTTTGATACGGACGGTGCGAAGACAGACCTCACGAACTGCAAGCTTTATGATGGCGGGACTGCAATGAACACAGGAGGCAATATCTTGAACCCGTCAGGTACGATAGGCGCTGCCGCCGCATCTACCACCTCCCTTACCTTTGACGGCACAGGGCTTCTCTTGCCGAAAGGCACCTCAAAGACGCTTTCCTTGAAGTGCGACATCAAAACCGGTGTTACTGCCGCGTATTGGTGGGGTATTGATAATGACGGTCTCGAGGGTACCTCAGGCGATGATGCAGATATGACATCCGCGTCAGGAGTCACTTCAGGACAAACTATTACTGAAACCATTGTTGATGCGAACGGGCAGATAATGACCGCAGCAGCGAATGGCGCTTATACCGCAACAGCAGAAGGAACGCTTCAGTATCGCCTTGCACAATCTGGCGCGGCTGACGTGGTTCTCTCAAAGATTGTGTTTGAAGCGGGTGTTCAAGAGGATGTTGATATTAAACAGATCGCGTTTGTCCTTGGTTCAACAACCTTGAACCAACCGTCAGACCTTGTTGGGCAGAAGGCAACCGTATGGAACGGCAGCGCCAAGGTGGGCGATGTTCAGTTTGGAAGCGGTCTGAATGCCGATAGCGCGACTTCTACATTATCAACCCCGGTACGCATTTTGAGGGGCGAGACAAAGACACTTACAATTAAGGGAGACCTTACCGCGCATGATGCGATTTACCTCTCAAACACGAATGAACCGGGCGCATTTGTACAGATTGAATATGATGGCGACAACAATGGATTGAACGGCAACTACGCGAATGGCGTCGGTTCGGGAGCGACTATTAGCGGTACTTCTGGGGATGTGTCGCCAGTTGGTGTTAGAATCTTTAGGAGTTATCCAACAGTTGAAGATGTGACCGATACAACGGTTCTTGCTTCAGCAGCGATTACTTATAAAGTAAAAGTGACCGCTGGTTCTGGCCGCGACATTGCGATTGGACGCATGACCTTTGATGTGCTTGGAGATACCCCGCTTACTGACACAACCTTTACTCTTGAAGGGCCAAACGGTACGGTGAATGCGACTGCGGTTGGAACAAGCACCTTCGGGACAGCAGATGTAGGTGGCATCGCTACGTTGAACGCTGTTGGAGGAGCCGGTAGAACATTGATGATTGACTTTGATGCAACAGCCGCTGACCGAATTGTTTCCGCGGGAACATCTAAGACATACGGATTACGGACAGGGACCATTAGCGGATTCACTGCGGCGAATACCGAATCTTATAGTATCCGTCTATTGGGAGATACGGGCGTTGCAACCACAACCGGTTCAACTGCGAGCACTGACCCAGGCCGTGTTTCAACATGGGGTGCTCTGGTACAGTCAAACTTGACAGATACCGGGAACGCAAGCGCCATTGCGTCAACGACCAACAACTTCCTCTGGTCGCCGAACTCTACTTCATCGCCGACCGAGGCATGGGCGTTGAAGCAAAACCGCGTTGACTGGACAAACGGTTACGGACTTCCAGGGTTCCCGTCATTGGGTTCAAACATGAATGTCCGAGTGTTCAGCAACTAAGTAAATCTTTCGACCTAGACGCTCAGGACAAGTAGCCGCTTGTGCTTCCCGCGCTCTGCGGGATGGGCTTACAAAAACCCCCGAAAATCGGGGGTTTTTGTGTGGATAACTAACCTCAAGGCCAGTCCTTGCGGTTAGTTATTCACAGCCGTTCTGTGATATATTTCTCTTAATGAGAATCTGCTATTTTGGCATTTACGACCATCTGTATGCGAGAAACCGTATCTTAATTGACGGATTACGGCAAAACGATGTGGAAGTCATTGAATGTCAGAGTCGCGCTCACGGATTTGTTAAATACTTTGATTTGGTGAAAAAGCACCAGAAAATAAAAGATAGCTATGATGTAATCGTGGTGGGGTTCCCTGGCTATCAAGCAATGATTTTAGCGTGGTTTTTAACAAAAAAACCGATTATTTTTGACTGTTTTACGTCACTTTATGATTCAATGGTGTCGGACAGAAGGGAGGTAGGCCCGCGAAGTATCCGTGCTTTCTACTTCTGGTTTCTTGACGGGCTTTCTATGTGGCTTGCGGACAAGGTGCTTTTTGATACACAGGCGCATATTGTTTATGCGAGCGCAACTTTTGGAATTAAAAAAGAAAAATTCAGAAGAATATGGATTGGCGCGCAAACGGATATTTTTTGTCCAAGAGGGGAGCAGAAAAAAGAAAACAAATTTTCCTTATTATTTTTTGGCACCTTTATTCCTTTGCAAGGAATAGAATATATTATTGGCGCTACGAAGCGGCTTGAAAACGAGCCGATACGTTTTACTATCATTGGAAACGGGCAGATGAAAAAGAAAATAGTGTATCTTTCTGGAAAATTGAATGTAAAAAACATTACTTTTATTGACGCAGTGCCACAAAAAGAATTACCGCACAGAATAGCTGAAGCAGATATATGTCTCGGCATTTTTGGAAACACAGCAAAGACTCAGCGAGTTATACCAAACAAGGTCTATGAATGTCTCGCGATGAAAAAGCCGGTCATTACCGCCGACACGCCTGCCACGCGCGAGCTTTTACGCGATGAAGATGTTTTTTTTGTAAAAGCGGCAGACAGCACATCTCTCGCTCTGGGCATACTACGCCTTAAAAACGATAGCAACGCAATGGAATCCATAGCGCAAAACGGCTATGATACATTCATCAAAAACGCGACGCCAAAGATATTGGGACGAGAATTGAAGAGGATTGCGGAAGAAATTCTATAAAGATAATTTTGAATTATGAATTTCAAATTTCGAATAAATTTTAAATGACTGGATGTTTAAAACATTGAAAATTCTTATTTTGATTCAAAATTCGTGATTCCAAATTCAAAATTCTTAGAGTAGATATTTCAAGAAACCCATGGTGTATAAAAAGCATGGAAAATAGAAAAAAAACGAAAATCCTCGTGACCGGTTCCGCCGGTTTTATGGGAAGTCATCTCTATGATCATTTGGCGGCGGCGGGGCATAACGTCTATGGTGTTGACGACCTCTCCGGCGGATTTCTACGCAATGTGAGCGACAAAAAGCGCTTTACGAAACTTGACCTGCGCGACAGGAAAAAGACAGGTGATTTTATCGCGCGCCTTAAACCGGAGCTCATCTACCATCTCGCCGCGGACGCGACAGAGGGGAGAAGCCAATTCACGCCGTTCAGCGCAATGGACCGCAATTGGGGCGCCTACATGAACCTCCTCGTTCCAGCTATAAAGAACGGGCTCAAAAAGATGGTCATCACAAGCTCCATGAGCGTTTATGGATCCCAAAAGCCGCCATTCAGCGAGGACATGGAGCCTCGTCCAGAGGACATTTACGCTATCTCAAAGGCCTCAATGGAGGTATCAACGAAAATACTTTCCAATGTGCACGGTTTCAGATACGTCATTGTCCGTCCGCACAATGTATATGGACCCCGCCAAAACCTTTCCGATCCGTATCGGAATGTCCTCGGTATTTTCATGAACCGCCTTTTGCGCGACAAGTATTTCTACATCTATGGTGATGGCAAACAAAAAAGGGCGTTTTCGTATATTGATGATGTTACCGCGGCGATGGCGGCCTTGGGTTTTAACCCGAAGTGCGACGGACGCATATTTAATATTGGGAGCGATCATCCGACGACGGTGAACGACCTTGGGACACTTATATTAAAAGAGTTTTTTGGAAGAAGCATCCCGCGGAAGATTCTGCCCAAGTATCTCCCTGCCCGTCCGCAAGAAGTTAAGTTTGCCTACTGTACGCATCGCGAACTCTCACGCCTGACTGGCTACAAAGCAAAAACAGTGCTTAAAGATGGTATAGGCGAAATGGTCACTTGGGCGAAAGCGGTTGGGCCGCAGAAGTTTCGTTATTTGGAGAACCTTGACCTGATAAACCATCTGACGCCAAAGACATGGAAGAACAAATTATTATAACGCGGATATACGAATTGGTGCGAATGACACGAATAAAGAAATTGTGGGAAACTCGCGGTTAGGTCTGGCCTTTCCGCCGGAGGCGGATCCTCCTTCGGAGGAAAAGATTTAAAAAGGCCTGACCTTGGCGCAGAGTTTTCCACAGTTTCTATATAAACCAATTGTGAATATTTTTAAAAACATACAATCTGGTGAATTCAATTACGAGGTGTATTGGGAGGCGCGGGATGTCGTCATCAGAGAGCGGTTAAGGGACAGGGAGGAGATTTTTTTGAAATGGATTGCCGCGGGAAGCACGGTGCTTGATGTTGCGGCGGGAAACTCGCTGCTTCCACAGATACTGAAAGAAAGAAAAAACTGCCGCGTTACCATACACGATATATCCCAAAAAGTGATAGAAAAACAGAAAGCGCAGGGGATTTCAGCGGAGACAACAGACCTCGCAAGCGAAGCGTTTCGTTTAACTCAGGACTATGATTATGTTATTTTAAGCGAGATATTGGAACACCTGACGCTTCCGGAGAAGCTTATTAAAAAAATAGCTCCCCGCGCGAAGTTTTTGGTTATATCTGTCCCTAATTCCGCTTTTTATCGGTTTCGGTTACAATTATTGGGAGGAAGGTTCTTGAAGCAATGGGCGGCGCATCCTTCGGAACATCTGCGCTTTTGGAGCCACAAAGATTTCATGGAATGGCTGGATGCGCTTGGAATTGAGGTGATAGAAACAAAAGCATCAAACGGTTTTGATATAGGTTCGTTAAAAATGTATCGGTGGTTTCCGAATCTTTTCGGACATCAGATGGCATATTTGTGTAAAAAGAGAGCAATTTAACAATAAAACAATTGAACAATTCAGATATATGTCAAATAAAACACTTTTTTGGGGAGGATTGACGCTCATCGTTGTGGTGGGTATCGGCTATTACAATATACGTCCAAACCTAGCGACCATAGATGATGAAAATGAAGTCATTGTTACCGATGATAATGGCGGAAAGCAAGAAAACGCAGAAAAAACTCGTGATGCTGTTATAGAAACTGGTAATACAAACGGCGGGAGAAGTCCAATTGCGGGAAGCGTAAGTGCCGTTGCCACAATTCCAGTTCCGGGCCTAAACCGCCCTATTGTCTTTCCCGGCGGTTACTCTGCGGAAGAAGCGGAAGAAATCACTGGACAAATTGCCATCCTCGTTGATGCATTAAAAACCGACAGCAATCGTTTTAACGAATGGATTGACCTCGGTATGCTTCGCAAATCAATTGAGGATTACGGCGGAGCGCGCGAGGCGTGGGAATATGCGAGCGCGATACGCCCTGGCAACTCGCTTTCTTTCGTAAATCTCGGGATGCTCTACGGCTATTATCTACGCGAACCGCTTAAGGCAGAGGCGAACCTTCTGCACGCTATAGAAAACGAGCCGCGGTTTCTTGATTTTTATGCTCGGATGACTGATTTTTATGTTGAAGTGATGAACGATAGGGACAAGGCGATAGATTTTCTTGACAGAGCTATAGAAAAATATCCAGAATGGACGGAACTCAAGGATTTGCGAGGATACGTGACGAAATAACGCACACAAAATCTAAAAAAACACCCCGAGGTCATCCTCGGGGTGTTTTTTTAGAATAATTTTTCCAGTTTCCGGCACCCAGTTCATCCAGCTTCCAGCGTTATCCACACCTTTCTCTTTTCACTCTAACAAAAGATAAGATATAATTTTTGAAGGAAAGCGTGCATTCTGTATGCGCACTTTTGTTTGTAAATGTTTTTAAAACTTTTACTGGGTCACTCGTTATTTATTAGCAGTTTTCTCACTTATCTTTAACCCTCGTCTCGGGCAAAAGGTAACAAGGTAACAAAGTATGAAGAACAAATTTTTCAAGCAGAGGAGTTTTTACGCGGTGTTTCTTTCCGTAGTTTTGTCGGTTGTGCTTGTCGCGGGAGCCGCGGGGGCAGCCACGACAATTAGCACCAATATCACAACAGGCGGGACGCTTACAGTGACTGGCGTGACCTCACTTAACGGTAACGTAAATATAGGAGACGCAACTTCCGGCAACGACGACCTCGTTTATCTTTACGGCACGACAACGGTAATCGGTGCGCAGGCGTTCGTTCTCGGCTCAAGCACCGAAGACCTTACTGGCCAAAAGGAGGGGTCTCTCTATTATGACACAGAGAATGACCGAATTCGTTTATTCAAAGGAGATGGTTCATGGACAACCCTTGCCTCTTCTACTGACGCTAGTGGAGGATTGACCATCAGCGGCAGTACCGTTAGGTTTAACACCATCGCAGACGGAGCTATGGTTCTTGGGACCACCACCGGTTTTGCGACGGATGCGACAACATTCGGTTCAATATTAACCCTCCAGGCAACGACAACGGCGAGCGTCCCGCTTACCATTTTTGGCCCGGAAGATGGGGCTGGAACAACGAACCTTTTTGAGGTTCTTTCTCACACGGCTGCCGAACTTTTCGTAATAGATGAAATCGGTAATGCTTCCAGTACGCATTCTCTCTCAATCGGCCTATCTCCTGCAGTTGCAGACGAGGGCAGTTTGTTTGTAAGCGGTATGGCGACGACGACAGGAGCGACAGGTAATATCGCAACGCAAGGAACGTTGACAGTTACTGGTGCGACAGTATTGAATGGCGCAGTTACCCTTGGCGACGCTATCGGCGACCTCATTACTCTAACGGGTAACGCGTCTACCTCAAAAGCGTTTACAATCGGCGTATCCTCCGCAGTTGCAGAAGAAGGCAGTCTGTTTGTAAGTGGCATGGCGACAACAACGGGGGCGACGGGCGACTTCGCAACAGCGGGTAGTATTTCGGTGGGAACGACAACAGTACCAGTGGCTGAAGCAACGATAGATGCGTTCTCTGCTGGAACAACGACTCTACGTCTTAAGTCTAGTGTTGGTGGTGCTACCACTGGTGCAGGATGTATTGAGATCATGGGGACTGATGGCGCAACATATTACCTTGTAGCGTCTTCGTCGGGGTTTGCGGTATTTCAGAATGGAAGTTGTGAAGCCGGACAAGGCGATGGTAGCGACTAATAAACCGTAGAACTCCACGGTACAGGGTTAATGATAGAAAAAGGTGCGTGCATAACAATAAGGAAATTATGCGCACGCCCTTGCGTACCGGCGCGTTTCTTATCTGTGAATGTTACATATAACGTTATAATAATTAATTATGAGACACCTCCCTTATACAAACGGGGCCCAAGCATGGATGGCAAAAGTTGGTGTTGCGCTCTCGTTTCTCCTTGCCCCTGCGTTTCTCTTTGCTGCAAATGATGCTGAATTTCAATCAAGTGATGCACAGATTCAGATGACGGTAAGCGGAACGACGGTCACCTTGAAAGTTGACGGAGTGCGGACAGTAGATTCACTCACCGTTGATTCAGGAAGTTTTGATGTCGTGCTTTCTAACTCATTACTTGTAGTGACCTCTGCCGATAAGTACACCCTGAACACTAGTCCGAGTACCTTTAGCAATTTTGATTGCGGTTCAAGCATATCAACTTTGGTTCTTTCAAGAAACCTGAGCGGTACCGATACAGTGACCGTGACCCCAACCGTGACCGCCTGTTCTAGCGGAGGAGGTGGTAGCTCGGGTGGTGGTGGAAGTAGCGGTGGTGGTGGCGGTGGGTCTGCCGCGGATGCTTTCACTTCTACTGCGGCAGTAGCCGCGGCTCCGGCGGCGGTAGCGGCGGCGCCGGCGGCGACAGGGCCATCGTCAAACGCAGAACTTTCAAGTTTGATTAATCTTTTCATCGCGCTCGGCATTATCCCTGAAAGCAAGGCGGATGCGGCGCGCGCGGCGCTTTCTTCGCAAGGGGTATCTGCCGCTGTGTCCGCGAAGTTTAGCAAGGGAATCGGGCTTAATTCTAAAGGTGAAGACGTAAAGCGCTTGCAGGTTCTCTTGAACTCTGACTCTGACACAAAGGTTGCCGCATCAGGCGCGGGCTCCTCTGGAAGCGAGACGGAAACATTTGGACCCGCAACAGAAAAAGCGTTACAGAAATTCCAAGTGAAATATGGCATCGCGGGGCCCGGCTCCGAAGGATATGGTTTTGTAGGGCCCAAGACGCGCGCGAAACTTGAAGAAGTGTTCGGCGGCGCGGGAGTACCCGCGGCATCTGTCGCGAACCCATCTCCTGTAGCGGCTGCCGTTTCTCCTGTCTTCAATAGCACGCTCTCGCGCGGAGCAAGAAACGATGATGTGAAGCGCTTGCAAGTGCTCTTGAACTCCGACCCCGACACGCGCATTGCCGAATCCGGCGACGGCTCTTCGGGCAATGAAACAAACTTCTTCGGCGCGGCGACGGAAAACGCGGTCAAGAAATTCCAGGCGAAGTACGGCATCGTCTCGTCGGGAACTCCAGAAACCACTGGCTACGGCATGGCTGGCGCAAAGACCCGCGCAAAACTCCAAGAGGTCTTCGGCCAATAAAAACTCCCAAGCCTGCCCGCCGTAGCTTTGAGCGAAGGCGGGGCCAGGCCTTGCGGTTAGTTATCCACAGGCCAGAGCAAGAAAATTATAGGCAATTTAGCAAACACCACCCTTGCATTCGCAGGGTGGTGTTTGTATAGTGGATAAAACCACTCAAGGCCAGGCCTTGCGGTGATTTATCCACACTCATTTATTTATATGGGCAGAAAATATCCCATCGCGGAAAACGAGTATTATCACATCTACAATCGCGGCACCGACCGCCGCTCCATTTTTCTTGACGAGTACGACAAAGAGAGGTTTGTGAAGCTTCTGTATCTCGCGAACGGCGCGGGGTCAGTCGTGATGGAGAATCTTGAGAACCTTTCGTTCCGCGAGCTTGTGGCGCGTAATACGGAGAGGAAACCGTTCACGGCAATCGGCGCGTATTGCCTCATGCCGAATCATTTTCATATTTTCGCAAAGGAAACCGAACAAGGCGGCATCACGAAGTTCGTACATAAACTCCTCACCGGCTATGTGATGTATTTCAACAAGCGGTATGAGCGCACGGGCGCGCTTTTCGGTGGGCGGTTCAAGGCAGAGCGTGTCACGGGTGACAACTACCTCCGCTATCTTTTCGCGTACATTCATCTGAACCCCGTCAAACTCATTGACCATTCGTGGAAAGAAGAAGGGATACAAAACATAGAACAGGCACGCGATTTTCTTTCCCGCTACGCGCACTCAAGCTACTTTGATTACACTGGCGTAAACCGCCCGCAGGAGGCGATTTTAAGCCGCGCCGATTTTCCGAAGTATTTTGAAACAACGCACGAATTTTCCTCCTTCATCAACGACTGGCTTGAAATGAAAGAAGCGGAAAAGTCGCAAAATAAGAATGTGGATAAAGTTGTGGATAAACTACCGTAAGGACTGGCCTTGAGTTTTGGCAAGATTGAAGATTTGTCACGCGAACAACATTTAAAAACAGATGTGGTAAAATGGGAAGTATTACCACATCTTTTTTTGTTGTTAGATGAGAATGCGGGTTTTTAGAAACTTGTGGAAAACTCTGCGCCAAGGTCAGGCCTTTTTAAATCTTTTCCTCCGAAGGAGGATCCGCCTCCGGCGGAAAGGCCAGACCTAGCCGCGAGTTTCCCACAAGTTTTGTCCGATGCTCGCATCAGAAAACTTATGATTAACTTTTTACGCGCGTGGAAATTTGAAACGGGATTTTTATTGATTATCGCCACGGCGCTTGCCGTATGGGCGGGGACGGTCTATCTTTCGCCCGAGGCGCGAAAAGCGCGGGAGGCGAACGATTATCTGGAGCGTCTTCAGGCGGAGTATGCGAACGACACCTACGGCGGGGCGACACCCGAAGAAACGCTTGCTCTTTTCATCGCCGCGTTAGAGAAAGGGGATATAGAATTGGCGAGTAAGTATTTTCTGCCGGAGGATAGGGAGGAAATAAAGAATGATATAAAATCCGCAGAAGAAGCGGGAAGAATAAGGCAATCAATTGAAAGGTTTAAAGATTTGAGTTTGGAAACAAAAAATGGACAAAAAGCATTTTTTATTACCACAGACGCGAATGGCCTTGTTCAAACGCAAGTTATCTTGGATAAAAACCCTAATGGGGTATGGAAAATCTCCGACATTTAAAACTCTTTGTTGTATTTTTAGCGGGAACACTTTTGGTGTTTCCGCTTTTCGTTTTGGCGTATAGCGATAAAACAACCCACCCCGCGCTTACGAGCGAAATAGTCGGATTATTCAACAAAACATATCCATCCCTCGCGCTGAAAGATGCGGAAAAAATGCTCCTCATGCGCGGCTCCACCGAAGAAGACGCCGGCGCGCGCCCGCTTCAGCACTTTTTTGACCCAATCTACAATCGCGGGCTTACCATTGCGGGGAACGAATGGATAAAGGCGCCCGCATGGGCGGAGGGGACGCTCGCGCAAGCGTCCTACGCGGGAAACCTCGCAAAAATTCCTGGCATAAGCGCCTTGTATGGCACGGCATACGAAATGTATAGCGGAGACACGGATTATTCGTGGGAGCGGGCGGTCTTTGACTATACATGGGGCGACAAAGAGCGCGGGCTTTTGGCGCTCGGGCATATCCTCCATCTCGTGGAAGATATGTCGGTGCCCGACCACACGCGGAACGACCCGCATCCAGAGTTCGCGGAAGCGGCGTTCGGCGGTCCAAGCCCGTATGAAAGTTTTGCGAATCAATTTACTCCGGACACAATTTCTTTGAATTCTTTGAAAAATGGAGGCAATATACCACAACGCAACTCTCTTGAGGAATATTTATCCGCGCTTGCAGAATATTCAAACAAGAATTTTTTTAGTAAGGATTCAATAATTGACACAAAATATCGCGATCCTTATTTGGAGACTACTCAACTCAAACGTATAGGAAATAGGAAATTCGGCATCAATACATCGTATAGCGGACAGTATTATCTTTTTGTGGTAGAGGAGAACCCATTAAGTTTTGAAGAGAACTATCAGATTGAAGACCCTAATAATCTCATCCTCTCCGACTACTGGCGGCTACTCTCGCGCGAAGCGGTTGTGAACGGCGCCGGCGTCATAAAACTCTTTTTTGACGAGGTGGCGAAAGAGCGCGAGACGAAAGCGCTTGCGCTTAAAAATCGCAACTGGGCGCAAAAAGTATACGACAAAACCGCAAGCGTGATTTATGGCATCGCCGGAAAACTCTACGGCACGAGCGTTCCGTATGAAGAATTGAACACGCCGGGGACGGAGACGGTGCGTCTCAAAACGGGCGGTACGCCTCAAGGCGCGGCGGTGACTTTATCGCCGAGTAATCCCGCAAGGTCCGGCCTTCCTCTGCCTGCCCACACCGAAAGTGTGGACAGCCAACGAGTAAGGCCGGACCTTGCTCCCTCAATGCCGGACCTTGCTCAATTTGACCTCGTTCAAAACAACGAGGCAAGCTCTGTTTTGAACGGGGCAAGCGAGGCGCTTTTTAATAGTACGCCGAATCCGTATGAACCCGGTTTCGGCGGCGGCGGCGTGCCGCCGCCGCCAGTGTCGTCTCCACCCACGCCTCTGCCACCACCATCTCCTCCGCCGCCACCTCCCTCTTCAGACACCACGCCGCCCGACATAACCCTTGCGCCGTGCGGTGGTTCGCTCGCGACATCAGGTTGCCTTGTCGCGACAACGACGTTCAATTTTTCATGGAGTTCAAACGCTGACGACCTTGACCACTTCGTTATCAACAAAAACGGCGTGGAAGAAACGACAACCGCGACATCAACCGAAGTCACCGCGAGCGATAACAGCGTGTACACATTTTCCGTAAAAGCGGTGGACGCGACCGGCAACGAATCCGCGCCGGAAACGCAGACAATAGAAATCGCAACGACCCCCGTCGTCATCAACGAAATCGCCTGGATGGGCACAGCGGCGAGCGCGGACGACGAGTGGATAGAACTCTATAATCCGACTGCTCAAGAGGTTTCTCTTGCGGGGTGGATACTCCGCGCGGGCGACGGCACGCCGACGATAGGACTCACTGACACCATTCCCGCAGGCGGTTACTATATTTTAGAACGAACGGACGACATGACGGTAAGCGATATTTCAGCAAACCAAATATACGGCAACGACGGCGCGAGTTCTGCGCTCGTTAACACCGGCGAAGAACTTTTCTTGGAACGCGTCGCAAACGGCGCGACAACAACAATAGACAAGACGCCTGCAGGCTGTAGCAACTGGTGCAATAAAGGAAATAACACAACCAAGCAGACAATGGAGCGCATTGACGCGCGCGCATCCGGCGCCGACTCCGCAAACTGGGCGACCGCGCTTGGCGAGTTTATCCAAAACGGCAAAGACGCAAACGGCTTCACGTTGAACGGCACGCCGAAAGCGAAAAATAGCGTCTCCTATCTCGTGAGCGCGAACAGTTCGCGCACGGTGACAGCAAACAAAACACTCACCGTGGCGGAGTCGCCTTACCTTATAGACCGTCCCGGGCTTACCATAAATGCCGGCGCGACGCTTACTCTTGAGCCGGGCGTTGTCGTAAAGATAACGCGTCCTCAGGAGCCGAAACTCACGGTGCGCGGAGCAATTATAGCGAACGGAACCGCGCTTAACCCCGTTGTCTTTACCTCATTCGCGGATGATTTATACGGCGGCGACATGAACGCCGATGGCGCAACAACGACTCCCGCGGCGGGCGACTGGAGCCAGATTTTAATAGAAAGCCCAAGCGCTGGCTCATCATTCACGAACACGCTCATCCGCTATGGCGGGACATGGTTTACTGGCGCCACACCCTACGCGGCAATTGTCGTCTCTGGCGCCAGCGCTTCTTTTGATACGGTGACTGTTGAATATGCCGCGAAATATGGCCTCTATCTCAAAAACTCAGGAAGCCAAATTACGAACTCAATTTTCACGTTTAACAAGCGGAACGGCGGCACCGGCTTGGACGCGGCGGGGATGTATGTTGACGGAGTATTCGGCGGCGCGCCCTCCGTGTCAGGAAGCACATTTCTTGAAAATGATTTCGGCATCCGCGCGATTTCTGCGCCGGGTCTTACCGCGACGGGGAATACGTTTACTAACAACAGCACTTCAGCGATTCATGTAACAAGCGCGCTCGGTTCTTTCTCCGGAAACAGCGGGGATGGCAATGCGCTCAATGCAATTGTGATAGGAAACGGAGGTATGATAACCGGCGTCGGGACCACTGTCCTTTCCGCAAACTCATTGCCGTATCTCGTGCAAGGCGGAGCGGAAGTTAATGCGTCAACGACGCTCGCGATTGCGGACGGTGTCGTTATAAAAGGGTATGCGGATAACTCGGCTTCAGCCGGAAAAATTACGGTGAAGCCGGGAGCGTCCATCACGGGAAGCGGTGCGTCAGCAAGTAGCATCATTTTCACTTCCTCGCATGACGACGCAGTGGGCGGCGATGTGACGGGAAACGGCGCATCTACCACTCCCGCGGCGGGGGACTGGTACGGCATCACTGTTGAAAACGGCGGTTTCCTCAACATGTCTGGCCTCACACTTCGCTACGCTGGCGGACTCACGACGCAGTCGGGCGACGACAAAGGCGGCATCAAAATCACAGGAGATGTCGCGACTTCCACCATCGCGAACGCGCTCTTTGACTCCAACTATCAGTACGGCGCGCATGTGCGAAGCGGAGGAGCGCTCACTGTTTCCAACACGACATTCCAAAATCACACAAACGGCAAAACCGCGGACTATGCCGCCGTGTTTGTGAACAACTCCTTCACTACGCTTTCCGACATCATTTTTGGAAACAACACCAAATGGGATATCCGCGCCTTCGGCGCTGGCTACTCCGTCACCTGTACCAATTGCGGCACACCAGCGCCCGTCACGAGCCCCGACCCCCTCTAACCTCAAGGCCCGTCCTTGCCCCCGTTTATCCACACTATACACACCGCAAGGCCTGGCCTTGCGGTGTGTAAAAAAGCCCCTCGCATCTGAAAATGCGAGGGGGGGGCGGGGAAAGATAATTTAAAAACGAAGAGAGACCGCTTTCTTCTCGTCCTCTTATCTTACTGCGCCAAGAGAAATTCAAGCGCTTTTTCCACGACCTCGTCCTGCGGAGTCGCCAGGTTATCTGTCGTCGTGATATCGGGCGCGACACCGATGCCGTCAATCAGTTTTTTAGACGGAAGCGCAAATAGTTCGGTCGTCATTTTGAGAGATGTCCCGTCGGGCATATAGAAGACCCTCTGCACGCTTCCTTTGCCGTATGTCTTTTCCCCGACAAGCGTTGCGAGATTGTGGTCGCGCAAGACGCCCGCGAAAATTTCCGCCGCGCTCGCGGAGTAGCCGTCAATGAGAACGACTATTTTCCCGAAGAAGAGCCGCGGTACTCTGCCGCGAGAGACCATGTAAAGTTCCAGAGGTTTTTCACTCCGCCTTTTCAAATAAATCTTGGGGAGGCCGACGGGCATCAGCCGGTCAAGCATGGTACCCACGCCAAACAAATCGCCACCGGGGTTCCCGCGTACGTCAATAATGAGCTTTTCGGGCGGGAGCGCGCGCAGGTGTTCTTCAAATTGCGCGGCAGACGCGCCGATGAAGCTCCCTATTTTCAGGTAGCCGATTTTTTGCGTTTTGCCGTCTCTGCCGAGGATGTCTTTAACCGCGCTTGATATCTGCTGTATGGTGACGAGCTCGCGGGTGACGGTTATTTCCCGTATGCCACCCTGCGCGGCAGGAGGAGGTCCCGCAACAATGCCGAGTACGACGGTGGTACCGGCGTTTCCCTTGATGATTTTGGTTATATCAGAAAGCGGCATGCCGGAAACCGGCGTTCCGTCAATCGTGAGTAGCGCCCATCCGTTTTTGAGCCCCGCCTTTTCGGCGGGCGAGCCTGGCAATACTTCCAGAAGAAAAACACCGTGAACCCCGACCGTGTTGGCTAGGGCGACGATTTCTTCCCTTTCCTGCCTCTCCGAAGCGGAGAGAAGCGAGTCAAACCCGCATTTTGCCGGAACGTCCTTATATTTTTCCGCCACCTTTTTTTCAAATGCTTCGGCACGAAGTGTCGCGGCTTTGTCGTCATCGGGATGCACAGAGATGCGCACGCCGATTCCCACGAATGTGCCCCGCAGTTCTTCAGCGAAATTTTCCGCGTCTTTTGCCGACGAAATGAATGTATGGCAATCAAGGGACATTGTTTCCCGGCTGATGGCTTCATGGACGGCGGTAAACATCTGTTCTTTTTGTTCTGCCGAAATCTCGTAGTAGCCTCCCTGCTCAAGGGTGTACAACACCTCGGTAAGCGACTCGAGAAATTTTTGCGATTCCTCCGAGAGCAGTTCTGCAAGGGGCGCGGGAAATTGTTGCGCCGCGGCTTCCTTGACCGATACCTGTGCGCATGATGAAAATATAAAGAGAAACGCAAGAAAAAGGACGGCGTTTTTAAAGAACCTCATAGCGTGTTCCTTACCAAGAGAAAAAGGAAAGCATCTATGTTTTAAAATACTCCAACTTACTCCTGAGACGATAGTGACAGATTAAGTATTATCTGTCGCAATATAACCCGACGTACGGGCCTTGGGGTAGGGCGCGGTTGACTTAAACAACCTAAGGAGTTTCAATGAAGGATAGAAGCGGCTTTTACTCACTACGTCAACGAGGCGAAGATGGCAAGCACTGCGCCGGAGATGCGCATTTTCAAGTGTCCCGCCTGCGATACGCTCCATATAAGAAAGACGGCGCGCGGAACGGGGAAGAAGTTTTTTCATGATTGCGGCACTCAAATGGAGGATGTGACGGACGAACTGGAGAAATACGGAGATTCGGCGACTTTTGACTGCTACGACTAAGCGGCGCAGAAAATTGTCGCAGCGGCAGGGGACTTTACTCCCCGCCGCTTTTTGTTTTTGGGCGTTCTTGTCATCCGGCAGTTTTTATGCGATAACACGGATTAGATAGTTACCCCGTTCATTCACAGGAGAATACAATGAAGAGGGGAAAAATCCTTGGGGCTGTTATCGCTTTCTTGTTTCTGCTCTTGTCGGTGTTTGTGCCGTCCGTTTCTGTTTTCGGCGCGGGGAATCTTGCGGGAGACACGGAAAGCGACTACGCGCTCAACGTTTCCCGAAAATGCGAGGAGCCGTCGCGATATAACGAGTTCCGCAAAAACCGCATCCTGTTTAGTTGGGCGAATAAGGCGCACCCCCGCGGCTTTGGAGAACGGCTCGGCGGTCTTGCCGCGAAAGAAGCGCGGATGCGGGCGGAATGGCCCGGTCTTCACGCTTTATTCTTCGCCCCCCTCTCGCTTTTTGGCCTGTGCGACTGGTGGCCCGAAGAACTTTCTCTGCCCCTCAAGTTGGAGAATCAGGTCATCATGGCGAACGCCGGTGACGACTGGAGCGCGGACATGAGCGCAATCGCATGGGGCCCGCAATTTTCTTTTCGCTGGAATTTAGACCCGACGCTTCTCGGCGCTTCGCCCTACTCGGAGATGGCGGTTGCGTTGGAGCATACGCATTGGTCCGGCGGGTCCGGCGACCTTGTCAACAACACGACGCTCCGGCTTGCCGGCTACATTCAAAAGAACGGTATTTCGTTCTACGGGAACGAGGTGAACGCCGTTTCTCTGAACTTTGCGCACAAATTTAAGCCGGTGCGGATGGCGACTATTGAATACCAGATTGGTAAGTATCTCTGGCAGGTGCCGTTCCCCTCTTTTTTGGGAGGGCTCGGCGGGTTCCTTGCGCCCTCGGACGAGGTGACCCCCTATCGCTTCTCCGGATTTTTTGAAGGAAGCGCCGCATGGCATATCACCCCGCTTTTTGACGTTCTCGCGGAGTGGAAGACTGAATTTTCTGAAAACGATGGGCCCTTCATGCTTGGGGCCGGGGTGGATATGTATACGTCCGCCCGTCGGTTTTCTGGCATCAGTATCACCTACCGCGCGTATGAAGGGATGAAAAACAACTCCCTCAATATGACACGGTGGGGCGTGTGGATGCCCTCGCAGGATGTGTCATATGAACTTTTCGTGAATCTGCCGTTTTAAGGGCAGTGCGTTCCGAAAATACGAGACGGGCCCCGCCGCGATTTCTCAAGAAATCGCGGCGGGGCCTTCTTTTTGTCTCGCTTGCAGAGCGGTCTTGGTTTGCTATTATAAAAACAGAAAAACACCTTGACAT
>CAZYWN010000001.1:28982-31984 GCA_964651525.1 uncultured Candidatus Saccharibacteria bacterium
CGCTTGCAGAGCGGTCTTGGTTTGCTATTATAAAAACAGAAAAACACCTTGACATTTTCCTTTTCTGGTTCCAAAAATGAACCACCAAGCGCTGTGCCTGCGCGACATCTTTGTGGCGTTCCTCATTTCAATCGCATTCATAGTCGTTCCGGCGGCGGAAGCGCGCGGAGAAGAAGGGCGCGGGCCGCCTCCGGCATCCCCCCTTTTTGAAACGAAGGCGATTCTTGAGAACGACTTCAACCTTCTCCACACGGGTAGGTCGCGTATCTTTCCTCCGCTCACAAGCCCCATTGACGAGGGGATTGAGGAAACGGAGAAAGATCTCTGGTTGCAAAACAGGAATTCCATCCATATGTTTTTCACCGGACACTATGCTCACGTGTGGCTACGCACCTATACGCTCCACCGTCATCTCATTCACGCGCCTGAAGCCGTTGGGCTGGAGAGCACGGTTCTTTTCCCCGTGCACTTCATTTCTTCGCGTCTTCTTGTTGGCCTCTATCACGACAGCGCCCACAACCAAGACACAAGTCGGTATGGCGACAGGGGCTCCGATTTCACCGGCGTGCAGGTGAAGTTTGTGATTAACGAATCTCCCTCATTCGCTTCCTCCGTCTGGCTGACCCAAAACGGTCTGCAGAATAAAAAGACACCATATTATGTGACTGCGGAAGCGAAAGGATTCACACAGAATGAATTAGGAGAGATGGCGAACGAGTTCGGCGGGGACATTTCATGGAAGTTGAGCGGCGGCATTTCGTCCAAAGTCGCGGTGCGGCTTCGCACGAGTACTGCTGACCCTCTTTCTCCCGCCTCTTTTCGTATTGACACCCAGTCTGCCTTTGAAGTCGCTCCTAACCTTTCCATTGGTATTTTTTCTGAGTACCGTCAAAATTTCAGGTTTGAGGAGGAGCTTGGGCATGCCGAACTGCTTGCTGGTCCGCGCATTACTTGGGGATTTTAAGCCCCCAAAGTGCCGGAACGCACCCTGTTTACTTCGGGGTGTATTCCGGCACTTTTTAATTAAATAATTAAAGAGAATTGACACCGTTTCCATACTGCTCTATAGTGTATATATTCAAGGCCGAAGATAGCAGGCGGGTGGCGAGAGCCCTTTAAGCCCTGCTGAGGTCGACACATTAAGAGGGACGCGAAATGCGCTCTCTTACTTCGGTCCTTGTATTCAGCGAATATAAGGACTTTTATTGTATGGCATTAACAAGAGAAAAGAAGGGGGTAATTATAGACAAAATTGCGGATGCTCTCAAAAAGGCGAGCGCTATTGTCTTTGTTAAATTTAGCGGCATCTCTGTCGCCGATGCGGCTATGATGCGCCAAGGTTTGCGCGCGCGCGGGGTCGGATATACAGTCGTGAAAAAGACGCTTGCGCGACGCGCGCTTGACAATCTCGCGACTCAAGGTACCCGCCCAGAGCTTCCGGGCGAAATCGCCGTCGCGTATGGTACCGATGACGTGGAGCCGGCGAAAGGTATCGCGGAGTTTGCAAAGAAGTTTGACAAGCGGGTGGAGGCCGTCGGCGGGATACTTGAGAGTCGGTACATCACCAAAGAGGAAGTAGAGGCGCTTGCGCGGATTCCGTCGCGCCAGATATTGTACGGCCAGTTCGCGATGCTCATCAATTCTCCGGTACAGCAGACAGTAGGCGTCCTCTCCGGAGTGATGCGTTCGTTCGCAGTCGCACTTGGGCAGATAGCGGAGAAGAAAGCGTAATATTATTAAATGTAATACAAATCCACGAATAACATCCGAATGCCACGAATAACTAATTTGCGAATATTCGTTGCATTCGCGATTTGCGGCACTCGCATTGTATTCGTAGATTAGGATTATAAATGTATGGAAGAGGAACAAAAAATAGAAGTTCCCGCGAAGTTCAAGGACCTCGTGGAGAAAATTGAAACAATGAGCGTACTGGACCTCTCGGAGCTGGTAAAAGTTCTTGAGAAAAAGTTTGGCGTCTCGGCACAGGCGGTCGCGACAGTCGCGGCAGCGCCGGCGGCGGGAGGCGATGCGGGAGCCGCTGTAGAAGAGAAACTTATCTTTGACGTAGAGCTCGTTTCAGCGGGAGACCAGAAGATTCAGGTTATCAAAGTGGTGAAGGAAGTGACGGGGCTTGGCTTGAAGGAGGCGAAGGACCTTGTTGATGCCGCGCCGTCAAAAGTGAAAGAGGGGTTGAAGAAGGAAGAGGCGGAAGAGCTTAAGAAAAAGATAGAAGCAGCCGGCGGGAAAGTTACGCTCAAATAACCCATTGGTAAAACGCGTCCCGCTTGTAGCGGGGCGCGTTTTAGTTTGCAATAGCCGCCAGCTAGGAAGTCCGCTTGCATGGAGACCCTCCGAGTCCGTAGACCATGGTTCCGGGGACAATCGCGTGCTCTTTTGCAAAGCCGCTCCCAACCTCAAGCACATGCGCGGTGGGGGACGAGGGGGTGAAGGTTTTCGGAAATGATTCGGGCGAGACATCAGGCGTAATGTCCACGACGATAAACTCCTCGTTAATCCAAATTATGTCTATCGGGAATCGCATCTCTTTCATCCAGAATCGCGGGTATGCGTCCGGTAGGCATAAGAAAAGCATCCCGCCATCTTCGGGAAGGAATGTTCTTTCCCCGAGCCCTTTTTCAAATCCCACGCGCGAAAGCGGCATCTCTACCGATACGGATGCGCGCGCGAGAGAGATAATTCCTTGCTCATAGTGCACATCATCTGCCGGGGCTTCTCTCAACGGAAACAGCGGGGCAGAAAAGGCGATAATCGCGACAAAAAGCGCAGCGTAGAAAAAAAAGGGAATGAATTTCTTCATCCCCTTTATTTTACAATATCTCGTATTCGGTATCTAGTCGCCTCATCGGCGACCCTAGGGCGACACGGGCTAGCCCGCCGAAGGGGCGGGTGTCTAGTATCTAACGCAGTAAGAGTGTAAGATTGAGCTGACCATTAGCAATAAAACTTTCGTACGGGATGGACGCTCTGGAAAAAATATT
>CAZYWN010000002.1:0-29942 GCA_964651525.1 uncultured Candidatus Saccharibacteria bacterium
GGTGCCCCCACCTTGCTTTCTCTAAAAGATTTTGTATAGTATGTCAAGAGTTCTTTTTATGAATACACACAGGGAGAAGGCGATGTATGGACCTATAGAGGACGATCTTTTCTTGTTTTTCAGCGGGAGGAATCTGCAGGGAATCGGGCTTGACTATGACGATGTGTGCCTTCTCCCCGGCAGTTCGGGAGAACTTTTCCCATCCACCGTGTCGCTTGCGGCACGATTTTCGCGGAATGTTCCGCTCATCATCCCTTTCGTGAGCGCCGCGATGGATACGGTGACTGAACACGAAATGGCGATTGCGCTCGCGCTTGCGGGCGGCATTGGCGTTATCCACCGCAACCTAACTCCCGAAAAACAAGCCGAGGAAGTGGCGCGGGTGAAATATTCTCTCAACGGTTTGATTGATAAGCCGAAATGTATCCGCAATACGGAGTGGACCATTGCGCAGGTTCTTAGCTGGCGCGAGAAAAAAAGACATCGTTTCCACAGTTTCCCTGTTGTGGACGAAGAAGGGAAGCTTATCGGTCTTTTAACAGGGAGCGACATTCGTTTCGCAAGTGACCGCAAAGAAACGGCGACCGTTGGCGATGCGATGGAGCGGCAGGTCATAACGGCGCCCGCGGGGACAGGCAAGAAAGAAGCGCTTGCCTTGATGCGGAAAGCGAAAAAGAGCAAGCTCCCGCTCGTCGCGGAGGATGGAACGCTCGCGGGGATGTTTACGCTTACCGATCTTGAGCGTTTTGAGAAAGGGACTTCCCACAACACGGATGAGGACGGTCAGCTTCGCGTTGCCGCCGCTGTCGGGGTCGGCGCGGATGTCGTCGCCCACGCGAGACTTCTTGTGTCGGTGGGGGTGGATGCGCTTGTTATAGACACGGCGCACGCACACACCGCGGCGGTTCTCGGGACGCTTCGCGCGCTCAAACAGTGGTTCCCCGAAACGGACATAGTCGTCGGCAATGTCTCTCGTAGAGACGCGGTCCTCGCGCTCATTGAGGCGGGGGCAGACGGCATCAAGGTGGGGCAGGGAATC
This sequence comes from uncultured Candidatus Saccharibacteria bacterium, assembly GCA_964651525.1. Taxonomy (GTDB): domain Bacteria; phylum Patescibacteriota; class Minisyncoccia; order Phycocordibacterales; family UBA2135; genus CAZYWN01. The sequence continues at coordinate 1,040 of CAZYWN010000002.1, forward strand.
GGCTCTATCTGCTCAACCACCGAAGTAACGGGGGTCGGCAGACCGCAGCTCACCGCCGTGTACGAGTGCGCGCGGGAGGCGCAGAGCCGCGGCATCCCCGTATGTGCCGACGGCGGCATTCGGTTTTCCGGTGACATCACGAAAGCGCTTGCCGCAGGAGCGGAAACCGTTATGATGGGTGGGCGCTTTGCGGGGACCGACGAGGCGCCGGGCACCACCATTGAGGTCGGTGGCGCTCGGATGAAGATATACCGCGGCATGGGTTCGGAGGGAGCAATCCTCGGGAATATGGACCGTTATCTTCAGGGAGGGAAGGCTACCACTGTTGTCGCGGAAGGAGTTGAAGGAAAAGTGTCCTACAAAGGACCCGTCGCGCAGGTTATTGCGGCGCATTGTGAAGGAGTGCGGCGCGGCATGTCGGCGATCGGCGCCGCGACAATCGCGGAACTTCGCGAAAAAGCGATATTTGAGCGGCTTTCCGCCGCCGCCGCCGCGAAGTCGCATCCGCACAGCATCATTCTATAAACGCGCGCAGAACAGAAGCGCACAAAAAGCGGTCAGCCATTGGTATGGTTGACCGCTATTTTTTTGCGTCGCTTTCTTGAAGCAGATTCTTAATATACCGCATCACGAAGCGCGCCGTTTCTCTGTAGTCGCTTTTTTTTGAAAGAAAACCGCTATCGTCCCGCATGCCATGCGGGGGATACATCGGTTCCCCGAAAGTGACCCGTACACTCTTTCTCCCGAATAGGAAGTCGGCGAACGAAAGACCGAAGGCCCCCTGTATCGCTATCGGGACGATAGGACGCTCCGACTGTTCCGAGAGGATGGCGACCCCGGGTTTTCCCGCCGTTGGTTCTCCTGTTTGCGTGATCGTTCCTTCGGGGAATATAAAGACGGAGAGTCCTTCTTTCAAAAGGGAAATGTGTGTCGCGATGGTGTTTTGGCGCACGCGCGGGTTTACTCGTTCTTTTTTCGGTGTTACGGGATATGCCCCCAAAAGATGGAAAAGCATTCCTCCGTAGAGCATCGCTTTCATGAACCCCATATCACTGTAAAACTCTTTTTCCCGTGAAAGAAAAATAACGGGAAGTCGTGTGCGGAAGATGTGCGCTTTTTCCAGCGCAAGGCAGAGTATCACAGGGTCAAACTCACTTGAGTGATTTGACGCGAACACGGCGTTTCCATGAAGGCGGCTAATATGTTCCGCCCCGCGCACCTCAATGCGCGCGCGGAAAAAAAAGAGTTTTCCCGCATAGTAAATGAAAAGTTGGATTGCTTTTGTCACCCGCAAAAGAGCGGGATGACGAATGCCTAAAAGAGACATTACATCCCCTCTCGCGCGAGTGCGTGATTTAAAAGAATCTAGTACTCTAAATTCACCATATCATACCGTTTTTCCGCACACAATTGAAAACCCGCGGACGATTTGTCCGCGGGGCTCAGAAAAAAAGAAACGAGATGAGCAGAAAAGCGCCGCTCAAAAAACACGATAGCAGCACAATAACGAAAAAGAGGTACACCACCATCTTCTTCCGCATACTCCATTTTCGCGCCGCTTCCCGTTTGCGAGCGCCGAGACAGAGGAGGACCATGGTGATTCCGTAAAAGAGAAACCCGAGAATGGCTTTCATTGGGCGTCCTGTTTTTTGGGGAAAGAATCTCCTTTCATTTTAGCAAAAATATCGTTCCTGCTCACGTTGTTTTTTACAAACTGTGGAAATCGTAAAAATATTTTGTAGTAAAAAGGTATAATGAAGGAGAAAAGACCTTAAGGAAATTAGCCGTAACAAAAAAACATGCCTCCACAAGATTCCTTTCCACAGACTCCACAGCCGACGACACGGCTTGTGCCGCCCATGATCAATCCGCTTCCTCCCGAAAGTCCGGCGAACCCGCCGGTTTCTCCACCGTCATCGCCACCGCCTCCGACGACAAAGATAGAGCCTCCTCTCATGCCTCCAACGCCTGTGGCGCCGATGATGTCTTCGCCGCCTACCGCAAAGGGCCCCCTCTTTTGGGCCCTCGTGGGCAGTGTCATAACTATCGTTTTAGTCGGAATCGGATTTTATCTTTATGGGCTGTTTCTAAGCAGGGCCGCGCCGGCACCCGCTCCGGAGACTCTCGCGCCCGTGGCGCGTGAATGCGGAAGCGATGCTTCCTGTCTTGCGAGCGCGATAACAAGTTGCGCTCCCGCGCGCGGGCTCGCAAGTGTTGATGACGCGCTCTCGTTTGTTGTCGCGCGGTCGGCTCTTGATATCGCGGTCAATGGCGCGCGGAGCGATCTTTCGTGCGGTGTGCTTATAACGCAGAATTCATTCTCCGCCGCGCTTCCGGACTCATTTTTTGAAGCCGCAAAAATATCCGAGGCGGAGCGTGGAGCGGTCATTGAACAATTTGCAAAAGGCAATGCGGAGCCGAATGCGTTGCTGGATGCGCTTACGGGGCAGGATGCCATATGCTCTTTTTCTTCGGCTGGCGCGAATGCATTGGTGACGCAGATTACCCGTTCCCGCGAGATTGAATACAGCACATCCGTTGACACAACAACCGGTACCGGAACGCCGGTCACCATCGCGAAAATCGGCGGTGTTCCCGTTGATGTTGATTTCTGGCGCGAATGTTCAGGGTCGCTCGCGGAAAATCGCGTGAAGGCGCTTCAAGATGCCGCGCCGCTTGTTAAGGTGCAGTAAAATTAGGGCGCGCTCGCGGGAGCTCGTGGTATACTGCGGTGACGCATATGACGCGCCACTTCGTTTTTATACTTCTTGTCGCCGTTTTGGCGGTAGGAGTGACACAGTTCGGCTCTCTGCAAGAAAAAACCGGAGCCGGCAGATTTTTGTCAGGAGTCGCCGCTACGCTCTATGATATATTGTCTCCGCCGCCGTCGCTTTTTATCGCGGAGGAGCCAGGAACACCGATGACAATAGACGGCGCGGCGATTACCGTGCGCCTTCTGCGCACGCCGGAAGAGCAGGGGATAGGGCTTGGCGGCAGAGAACGACTCCGTAGAGACGAGGGCGCGCTCTACATGTATCCGCGCTCCGATTTTTATGCGCACAGCATGAAGGGCATGTTTTTCCCGCTTGATATCATATGGATTAGCGAAGATAAAAAAATTGTTGATGCTATTGCGGGTGTAGTTCCAGAGTCATATCCCAACGACAGATTCGTGAACGATTTCCTCGCCCACTACGTGCTTGAAGTGAACGCCGGTTTTTTTGACAAACATAAACTAAAACTCGGCGACCCTGTGGAGTTCTCGTTTGAAGAGATAGGGAGTCCAACGCTACAATAGAGAAGCGTTTTTATAAACTCTCATAGATAGCATTATTTAAGTAAGGATTTATGTCACACAAAAAAATACTTATAGGAGTTGCGGTTGTTCTTTCTTTTGGATTATTTGTGTCGGTCGCAAGCGCGTTCCATTCGTGGGGCAACTATCATTGGGGTCGCACCGCGAATCCTTTCATGCTTGAGCTCGGAGACAATGTGTCTTCCGCATGGGACGGTTACCTTGCCACAACTGCGGGCAACTGGAGCATTTCAAGCGTGCTTGACGCTGTCGTTAAGTCGGGCAAAACAAAGCCGCGTACCTGCAAGGCGACGAATGGGCGCGTGGAAGTATGCAGCGAAAAATACGGGTTTAACGGCTGGCTCGGCATTGCTCAAATCTGGATAAGCGGCGACCATATCGTTCAGGGAATCACCAAGGTCAATGATTCGTATTTCAACACAAGTACCTATAACACGCCGGCGTGGCGAAATCTCGTGATGTGCCAAGAGGTTGGGCATACGCTTGGTCTTGACCATCAGGACGAAGCGTTTGATAACGCAAATCTCGGCACGTGTATGGATTATACGAACGACCCAGAAACGAACCAGTATCCGAATCAACATGACTACGACATGCTTGAAGCGATTTACGCGCACGTAGACAGCGTGAACACAGTTCTTGCTTCAAGCGGCGATACGGGAACGGGCGGAGGCAATGGGAAAGGCAAGCCGATAGGTGTTGGTCAGGATATTGATTTCTCAAACCCGTCGGCATGGGGGCAAGCAGTGCGGCAGGACGCGAGCGGTAAAAATTCGCTTTACGCGCGCGACCTCGGCAAGGGCGAGAAACTCTTTACCTTTGTCATCTGGGCGCGTTAGACATTCTCGCCCATCTTTATAAAGCTTGTCAAAATAAAAACAGACCACCACGCAGTTGCGTGGTGGTTTCGGGACATGTGTGAGGAAGCCATTACTCGTTCTATACAACTTCCCCGATGTCCTCATTCGGGCTCATCAGGCGCGATGCAAGCCAACCTATTGTTGGCGGTACTGGGCATAATCCACGGCAAAGCCGGTTTTTGCCAGGTTGTGCAGCCACACACTGTGCACGCGCAGGAACTCGGCGGCGTTTACGTTGCGGTACGTTTCATCGCCGGCCATCTTGACGAGCTCAGCGAGAACTTTCTGAAACGACTCCAGAGTCGCGGCGTATTGCTTTTGGCTGAGCGTTCCGTCTGACGAGGCGAATTTCTCTTCGCTCACCTCGTAAAACGAAATTCCGAAATTGCTGTCGACGTGAACCAGTTTCCTTGCCATTGTGTGCTCCCGTGTAGGTTATGACAAACGGTGGTAGACCTGCGCCTATGTTATCATACGAGTAGTTATTTGTCAAGTATTCTCCCGACCTCTTGACATGAACTACTATTTGCTCAACCGCCGAGTTCTACACAATCAAGGAGATATGCAACAAATTTCCGGCAACTTTAAGACATTCTCGCTTTTTTCAAAGCTCATTATCATCGCCCTCATCATAGGTATTTCTTGGGCATCCACCCTCTTTGTTCTTGGAGTGGTCAATGACCGTTCGCATAGAGCGGCTGAAGCAGTTAATGAAATCGCCACGAAGTGGGGTCGGGAGCAGACGGTAAGCGGGCCGGTTCTCACCATTCCCGTACGGACTCCCGTAACCACCGCGAGCGGGGAGAGGATTTTTCAGGAAGAACTGGTTTTTCTTTTGCCGGAAACGCTTGACTACGACATTTCTCTTGATGCGGAAGTATTGTCGCGGGGTATCTTTGATGCCGGTATATACACCGGCATCATCGCGGGGAGTGGGACCTTTAAACTCAATGACATTGATATATATCAGATCCCCGGCACCATCCAGTGGAACAAAGCGCGTCTCTCAATAAGTATTCCGGACACGCGAGGAATTGATTCAAGCGCGACACTCATGTGGGACAATGAAGAAAGTAATTTTGAGCCAGGTGTGTCGGGCGTTGTGTTGGGAGAGACGGGCATAAGCGCGCCAGTAACGGTCAGCCAGTTTCAGAAGACATATTCCTTTTCCCTTGCGCTCTCGCTTCGGGGGAGCGAGGGGTTGAATGTTGTCCCCCTCGGCAAGTCAACCACTGTGTCGGTGAGATCTAACTGGCCATCGCCAAGCTTTACCGGGGAATTCTTGCCGAAGGAGAGAAAACTGGACGAGGCGGGCTTTACGGCGAGCTGGGCAGTTTCATCGTTCGGGCGGTCGTTCCCGCAATCGTGGCGTGGCGCCAAAGAAGTCCCGAATGCGACCGTTGCGGAAAATACACAGAAAGCAACATTCGGTGTCGCGCTCTATCAAGACGTTGATTTTTATACTCAAGTGAACAGGTCCATAAAATATTCAATACTGTTCATCGCGCTCACCTTTCTTGCGTTTTTCATGTTTGAGGTTTTGGCAAAACTCCGAATTCACCCCATGAATTATTTATTGGTAGGGCTCGCGATAGCTCTGTTCTATTTGCTCCTGCTCTCGCTTTCGGAAAATATCGGTTTCTTGTACGCGTATCTCGCCTCCGTGGTCGCGGTAACGGGGCTCATCACGGCGTATTGCAGGTCGGTCCTAAAAGCGAAAAAGAGGGCCGGCATAATCGCGACGCTTCTCATGGCGTTGTATGCCTATCTCTATATATTGCTTCAGCTTGACGAACTCTCGCTCATCTTCGGTTCAGTTTTCCTGTTCATAATTTTGAGCGCGGTCATGTATCTCACGCGAAACATTAATTGGTACGAAATCTCAGATGGTCGGTAGCGTTTACGAAAAAGACTCGGCATGAAGCCGAGTCTTTTTCGTATTGTGGAAGTGGCGGGACGTTATCAGAACATCTTATGAATATGTTGCAAGAAATAAGCCCGCATCAGATTATTTTGATGGAGAGGGCGTTTAATCAAGTCAGTGCTTTTATGTAATCTTTGAACGGATGAACGAGTCCGCATCAAATGTTTTCGTCTTTATGTCTTCTAGCGATAGAAACGAGCGCCACAGGACTTGAAAACGTCCATGGAAGCCCTCAAGGTGGAGATGTATCGCTCCACCAGAACTTTTTCCCGTATTTCCCATTACTCCTATTTGCGCCCCCGCCTCAACTTGTCCTAGCGCAGGAGGTTCTGTCGCCATGTGACAGTATAGAAATGTTTTATCTATAGACGGCACATAAAGTGCGGCATGGTTTCCGAGAAAAACTCCCCATGCGGAATTTGCTGTTTCTCTGTAAACGATTTCTCCCTCCGCGCACGCGAAAAGGGGAATACCCTCTTGTCTTAACCCCCCATAATCTGTACCCGTGTGGTGGCCAAATTTTCCGTATAATTCCCAATCCTCTTGAAGGTAATGTTGAGATGGGGTGGCGAAGTATTTTTGCGGTACAGGCGAACGCCATTTCTCGGTCTTCACTTCCTCGGACGGAGGAGGGTTTTTCACGGAGGCCGTTTCTGTTTCTGTGGGGACATCAGCCTGTTCATGTACACTATCTTTTTCGGGAAGATGTTGAGGGGGCTTCGGAACACGAGTTTCTGCCCCCTTGTTTTTTAAAAGAGCAGAGAGAAAAGCGGCGGCAAGTTTTAAAAGAGACGATATAATTTCGTTCATGTTTTTCATAAACTTTTTAAACAATAAGAGGAGCATCCTGTAATATGGGGTACTCCTCTTGTCGTTTAACAGTTTTCATATAGGGAAACTTTTTACTTGTTTTTACTTCTTCCCGTGTCGCCGTGCCCTTGTTTTGGCATACGCTCAACGGTATGTGTCTTTGGGTGCTCGCGAGCTTCCTTAACAGTGGTGAGTTCACCCGTTTCGGAATCGCGTCCGATGAGGAATGTTTTTGGTTCTTTGCTCATATACTTAAAAATATTTTAAGATAGGGCTGATAAATACGACCTTCAGTTTAACTTGTGTGGCATTCTGGGACACAATATGCACACCCGTTTGCGCGGGGGTATTTTTTCTTCGCTATCTGTACCGCGTCACGGCAAGACGAGAAATGCCCGATACTTTCCCGATTTTGCAGTAACGGCGGAAACGGGCAGTTGTATGTGTGAATCTCGTTGTCGCCGTTCGGTTGCGAGTTCATGTTGATGTAGTAGTATTTCATGGACGGATTTGTTAAGATTGATAATAGGAAAGCCTGCACGACCTCTCAGGAGAGGGGGCTTCTTGTGTAAACAAAAACGTGGACACAAACCCCTCATCAAAAATCTTATACGAAAAACCAGAGCGCGACAATCTTGTCTATTCCCCAACCGCATGTTATAAAGTGTTCTTATGAAGAAGTTACATATTACACAAGAAAAAATAACGCAGTTTCTAAAAAGCAAAAAAGGAATTGTTGAGGGGGTGTCTTTAAGAGAAATAGGGGAATGCATTGGGATAGGGCGACAGGCACAGGTTGTTGAATATCATCTTAGCCAACTAGAAAAACAGGGATTTGTACGAAGGAATTATTCTGAAAATGGGATGAAAATCGTTTTGTTAAAAACACAAACAGTTCCTGTGGCCCATATCCGTCTATACAGTGCTACTGCGGAGTGCGGACATGATGGTCTCTTGGCTGAGGATGGTATTGTGGGTGATGTCCCCCTCTCTACAATCACTTTTGGGATAAGAGATCCTGATAGTTTTTTTCTCGTAAAGGCGAGGGGAAAATCTATGGAACCCCATATAAAAGAAGGGGATCTCGTTCTTGCACACGAACAGCCAACTGTGGATAGCGGTTCAATAGCGGTGATTGCGCATGACGGGATGCTAAAAATTAAAAAAATTCTTTATGGGAATCCAAATAAAAAGGCGACTTACTCCTTAATATCTTTCAATCACGAAGAGCCAAGACAAGAAGTCACGGAGGACACAGAATTACGTATAGTCGGCTTGGTCAAGGGGATTATTAGGAATCGTGAACAGTCTTTAGGGCAGAAGTAAATTTACAGTTCTAAGGAAAGAAACAAAGCACCGCCTATGCCAGGGCGATGTTTTGTTTTTGGAGAGAAATGTTTAAAAAATTATCGTTTTCTTTTCGTACAACATCGGCAACGCATCCTGCCTCATGCGGAATTTTGTGCCGTGGTTGTGTCCTGAACGCGCGTCAAAGTCCACAAGGATTTTTCCTTCTTCCAACGCTTTCAAAAATCCTTCAAAACTGAATTTCTGTAACATCAGCACTTTCGTGTAGTGATAGTGTTCTTTTCCACGTATCTTTTTCACTTCGGCTTGAACATAAAAAGCATTGAGGAGTTTCGTGCCGGCTTTGTGTTCTAAGTCATCAAAACCCCAATATGGCTGCGGGTCAAGTTCTTTGAGATTACCGGCACGCTTTTTCACAGAAGCGAGCCATTCTTCATGACGCGGGTCCACGGTCTTTACGTCAAAAGAAATCAAAATCTTTTTCTGTTTTCGGTCAATCGCAACTATGAACCCGCGGTCACTTCGTGAATGGCCATGGATGGTTTGCCGAAAACTCATCTCTGCCTCAGGGTGTTGTGCGCCCGCCTTTTTATGCATCCAACCGTATTTTGGCAGAAGTACCTGTGGCACGAAACGTACCGCGCGAGGAGAGGGCTCCATGTGGAAAAGAGTTGTTAGCGAAGATGTGCCGAGGCGTTGCGTTTTGAGTTCCCATTCCGCGGCGTTTGGTATAGGAAGATTGTTTTCTTCTATCCCCAATAAATCCTCAAGCGTATTCCCAACGCCGCCCGCGTTACCAGGCCGCGCATTTGGAATCCACCCACGTGCAGAGATTTCTGTTAATTTCTTGATGAGTGAATCTTTTGTATAAATAACAGGTTCTTTCATATATTATGCAAAAAGTCGCGCGCGCTTTTTATGTTGTTGTACCCTTTCTCGCGCCATAGCGCAATAGTCGGGGGACAAATCTATGCCGATATAGTTGCGATTGAAATTAAGTGCCGAAATTGCCGTTGTCCCGGAGCCCATGAAAGGGTCAAGCACTCTTTTTGCATTTGTTGAGGAAATTATTCGGTCAATTAAATCGACGGGAAATGGTGCGGGGTGAGAATTATGCAAATCTTGTCCGAACTCCCAAACATCGCCGTGAGCGTTTGCTTTTTCCGCAAGTTTGAATGCCGCCTTTGCGATAAGATAGATGACCTCGTATGTCGGTAAAAAGTAGCCAGCGTTAAAATTGAGCCCGCCATTTCGTCGCCAGATTATTATTTGACGCACAGGAAACCCTTGAACGATGTCTTGTCGGTCTTGCAATAGTCCGGCTTGCACGCGCCACTTGTGGTTATAGAATATAGCACCATCTTCAGGAATAATGCGGAACATTTCTGCGAGACATGCTTTTTGCCACGTGACGTACTCTTTATGCGGCATACAATCATTATAATGGCTGTATCCTTTTTGAAGCGCCGCGTTTGCCCACTTACCGCCCCGCCCGTCTTTCATTCCGTTTCCGGTAGAGTTTTTAAGATTATAGGGAGGAGAAGTAATGACTAAATCAACCGAGCCATCCGGTATTTTTTTCATCACCTTCAAAACATCACCACAGACAATTTTGTTGATAAAATCTTTTGGAAATTTCATACTCTCACACAAAAATCCTACCATAACGGTAGGATTTTTGTGTGAGAAACGCAGAATATTCTGTGGAGATGCCGGGAATTGAACCCGGGTGCAAAAAGAAATCTAGGTCAGGTCTACAAGCATAGAGTATTTTGTTTGTTTAAGCGGTGCGAGTAAGAAATACCCAAAATGACGCACCTGCTGATTCCCTTTGTTTTGGAAAATGGTCGGGACACCCCACTTTCCTATCCTCATGGTATTACGCCCAAACTTTCATATGAGAAATGCGAAAGTCGGACGCTCGCTTAGGCTTACGCGTATGCGAGAGCAAGGTCGCGCGCCGCGAAATAAGGCGACACAACGGCTTTTGCTTTTGAAAATAAGTTTGCACTTATTGTTTTCGGCGGATTAAAGAGTCACCGAAGCTCCGCTTGCGTAACTTAGAAAAAACTTCTTGTCTATGCCGATCACCCCCCTTCACCCAAAACGCGGCGCCGATTTACATCTTGCGCATACTGCACTATTATAGATTGTGTAAAGTACTTGTGCAGGTGCGAAGGGAATATCGCACGGCCGCGCGGCATTTTTTGCGAAATGCCGCGCGGCGTCGTTTTAGGTGAAGGGGAGGGACCGAGGTTGGTACTTTCGCAGGAAGCTCCTTTTTACAAAAGCCATAGCCACCCCCAGCCCTTTTGTAAAAAGGACTTCCTGCTCATTCCCATTAACGTTCTTCTTTTAAGAAGCGTTCCGTCTCGCGGCTCGCTTCCTTTTTTTTAAGGAGCTCCCGCTTGTCGTGTTTTTTCAACTTGCGGACAACGACGAGCGCCACCTTCAATTTATTGCCCTTATTATACACCATTTTAGGGAGGATTGTCAAGCCCCTCTCTTTTTCAAGCCCCAAAAGTCGCGAAATTTCTTTTTTTGTAAGGAGAAGCCGCCGCGGGCGGTATTCATCATATCCTTTCGGCGTGTTTGCCGGCTGATAGGCGGGGACGTGCATTCCCGTAAGAAATGCTTCGTTTCCACGAATAATAACATAGGCACCCTTAAGAGAGCCGCGTCCTCCTTTGAGCGACTTTACCTCGTGTCCCAAGAGTTCAATCCCCGCGTCAAACTTCTCAAGGATTTCATACTCCCGCCCTATGTATTTGTTTTCTACCAAGGCCATATATTTAGGTTATAGGTTTTAGGGGTTAGGTTCTAGTCGGTTATTACACAAACTGCCTTACTCGCGGTCTTTTTTATGCGACGCTTACTGAAATATACCACGGAAACGATTTGTTGACACGTCAATGGACATGTGCTAGCGTTGCCACAGCACAAACTATGTTCATCGTCATAACCCACAAACAATAGGAGCGAAAGATGAATCAAGCACTTTGGCCTTCCTTTGGCAGTGGCGCAGATACGACGAAAACGGCAGATGAGGATGCTGGCGCTTCGCGGCTTCTGGATATCGGATTTTGGCACCCTAATTTCGATGACTGCGTGAATTACGTCAATGTCGTCTTCGTTGACCAAGACGGGAATCCTGTTTCGGAAGAAACTGTATGCAGGATTGATGCGGATAAAAAGACTGGCACACTGCCACGCTCTGTGCGGATGCCATCAGGAAAAATCACGCACGATATTCTTTTCCATGGAGACAGTGCGACGCTTGTCATCCAGCTCAACAGAAAAAAACGGATGACGCTTGTTGATGTACGGAGAGTGGGCGGACAGATTGTCCGTGCGCTTGAGCACGAGAAGTTCGAGAACGCACTCGTGCGTTTTGCCGGCGTGTTCAAGGGGGTGCCGGGCGGCGAGAAAGAAGCGTTCAGGGCATTCGTCCACGGTCTGCAAACGGCAACCTATGCGCTCACGGATTTCAAAACCGAAAAAAAAGAACGCACTCTCAAAAAAGTTGTCGTGTTCATGTCATATGGGGCACCGGACGCTTCTCCGTATGAACGATTGCGCGACCTCGTGAACGACATTGTCGTCGCGGAGCACAAGTCGCGGCGATGGATTGACCTGCCGGCGCAGGAAGGCGCGATGACCGTGAAAGAGATGGTTAAAATCGCGCTTCGCATCACGCGCCCGCCGAAGGAAGACCCGGCGCTCTCTCACCCGAGGGTCATTGTGGGTGAAGATCTCAAGAAAGAAGGATTGGGTTTGCTCTGGAATGTCGGCAAAGGCAGAACCGACGACCCGCCGGCGCTCATCACGCTACGCTACGACGGCGCGGGCAAGGGAAAGCCGGTGGTTGCGTTCGTCGGGAAATGCATCGTCTTTGACACAGGCGGCGAGAACCTGAAGTCATCTGGCGGTATTGATGGTATGCACGCCGACATGGGGGGCGCCGCGATGGCGCTTGCCACCTTTGACCTCGTGGTTCGCCGAAAAGCAAAAGTGAATCTCGTGGTGACGCTCGTTGCTGCGGACAATTCCGTCTCAGGCGCGTCTTACCACCCGCGAAGCGTTCTTCGCGCCTACAACGGCAAGACCGTGGAGGTGCTCAATACGGACGCCGAAGGGCGGCTCGTTCTTGCCGACGGCATCTGCTTTACGGAAAAGCACCACAAGCCGGATTATCTGGTGACGCTTGCGACCTTGACCGGCGCAATCTGCACCGCGTTGGGGTCCGAGTTCGCGGGGATGTTTCCGAAAAGCGATAAAATCGCGAGCGCGCTTGAGCAGGCGAGCGAGCGAAGCTGGAACAAGGTCTGGCGCATGCCGCTCAACGAATCAGCGCAGATTGAACTGAAGAAAAGCGCTATCGCCGATGTTTCCAATTTGGGCGGAAGCCCCGGCGGCGCCATCAGTGCGGCGAAGTTTCTCATGCACGAGTTTGCCAAAACGAAGAACGCTGCGCATCTGGATGTTGCGGGAGTTGCGGCTTCAATCGGCGGCAAGTCCTATGACGCGACCGGAGAGTCCTGCGCGTTCTCAACCGGCTGGGGCCCCGCGCTCTTGTGGGAGATGCTTCATATCCTGAATAATCAGAAGTAATAGGCAGTTTTTTCGGCCTCGCCAACACACGTGTTAGCGAGGCCTTTCTTTTTCTCTTTTTTTATCGTACAATCTCTTGATACTATGCAGGTTCACTAGCGGCTAGTGGCTAAAACCTAGCGTCTCATTTTTTACACAATGCACGCGCCAAACCTAAAAAATAAAGGCAAGAACCTGCTCGGCGGTCCCGGAAAGGGGAAGTTGCTCACGAACGCGCTTACCGCCATTCTCGTTTTCCTCCTTATCATTACGGCCTACTCTGTGTTGCAGGAAAACAAGAAGGAAATTCCCGAGGTATCGCTTTCGGAACTCTCTTCCGATGTTCTCGCGGGCAAGGTTAAGGAAATTGTTATCGCGGGCGATAAACTAAATGTCACCTACGGCGACGAAACGGAAAAAGTGGGGAAAAAGGAACTGGAGTCAACGCTCACTGATACGCTTTCAAATTACGGCGTTTCCGGCGGGGCGCTTTCAAAGATTAAACTCTCGGTTGAAAACCCGAAAGGGTTTTCCTATTGGGCGCTTTCGCTCGCGCCGTTTCTCATCCCGATTCTTTTCCTCATTTTTTTCTTCTGGCTCCTGACGCGGCAGGTCAAAGGCGCCGGCATGCAGGCGTTTACCTTCGGACAGTCAAAAGCGCGCGTGGTGTATCCGGACGACAAAGGAGAGCGTGTCACCTTTAAGGATGTCGCGGGGGTCAAAGAAGCGAAAGAGGAACTCGCGGAAATTGTTGACTTTCTCAAGAACCCGAAAAAGTTTTTGGACATCGGCGCGCGAATTCCCAAAGGGGTGCTCTTAATGGGTGCGCCCGGTACGGGGAAAACATTGCTCGCCCGCGCGGTTTCCGGCGAAGCCCGCGTGCCGTTTTTCTCCATCTCCGGTTCGGAGTTCGTGGAAATGTTTGTCGGTGTCGGCGCGTCGCGCGTGCGCGACCTTTTCCAGTTGGCGAAGAAAGCGGCGCCATCAATAATTTTTGTTGATGAAATAGACGCGGTGGGGCGCGTGCGCGGCGCGGGAGTCGGCGGGGGGAATGACGAGCGCGAGCAGACCTTAAATCAGATATTGGTTGAGATGGACGGTTTTGAGCCGCATGAAAAAGTAATTGTGATTGCGGCATCAAACCGTCCGGATGTTTTGGACCCGGCGCTTCTCCGCCCCGGACGTTTTGACCGGCGCGTCATTCTTGACCTTCCCGATATAAACGACCGCGAGGCGATACTTACAATCCACGGCGCGAAGAAGCCATTTACGGATGATGTGAAGATTCGCATTATCGCCGAGCGCACCCCGGGTTTCTCCGGCGCCGACCTGTATTCTCTGATGAATGAGGCGGCGATTTATGCCGCGCGCGCGAACAGGAAAAAAGTGTCCCAGCGCGACCTCATTAACGCAATTGAAAAAGTTCTTCTCGGTCCCGAACGCAAGAGCCACCTCCTTTCGGTGAAAGAAAAAAGGATTACCGCCTATCACGAGGCGGGGCACGCCTTAGTGGCTTCGCTCCTTCCCAATGCCGACCCTGTGCACAAAGTGTCAATCGTCTCCCGCGGACACGCGGGCGGCTATACCTTGAAGCTTCCGTATGAAGAGAAGCGGCTCCAAACGCGGAAAGAATTTCTTGATGACATCGCGGTTGCGCTCGGCGGCTATGTTGCGGAAAAAATGATTTTTGACGACCTCACCACCGGTCCTTCCTCGGACCTCCGCACCGCGAGCGCTTTGGCGCACGATATGGTCACGAAATACGGTATGTCCGATGTGTTCGGCCCAATAGTGTTTGAAGAGCCGGGCGGGCGGATGTATCTTGGAGCAGACGGTTTCTCGCCGCGCGAATATTCCGAAGATATTTCCGCGAAAGTGGATGCGGAGGCGACAAAAATCATCTCTGAAGCAGTAGCCCGCGCGGAAAATCTCATACGGGAAAACCGGAAAGCGCTAGATGCCATCGCAGACGCTTTGACCGAGCGCGAGACGCTTGAGCACGCCGATTTTGAAAAAATACTTGAGGGTGAGGGAATTACGCCCAAGAAAAGAGAAGTGAAGGAAGTTGAATGAGTTAGATAAGTTGAAAATAAGTTTAATAAGTCAAATAAGTTCAATAAGTTAGAAATAAGTTAATAAGGTCAAAAAACGGCTCACCCATAGTGGCGCGCTGTTTTTTTTGGTATAACTCAAATTAGAATGTTCGTTGAGGCGAAAAGAGGAGGGCTATCGTGCCGCTCGTGCTCGTGAACTGGAACGTCTGGGTATTTAATAAAGACACGGAAACAATAATCCGCTTTATCGCCGAGCAGAACGCGGATGTCGTTTGCCTTCAGGAGGTTTCAGCGCCTTTGCTTGTGGAGCTCAAACGGCGCACTGCGTATCATATCTTTACGGCGCGTGACGCGTATCACAGAAGCAACGGCGACCGAACACCATCATTTCTTGTCATACTGACGCGGCGGCGCGTCGTCGGCGCGGATGCGGTTCGGTTCCGGAAACAGAAAAAACGGACGTTTCTCGCGCGATTTCTCGGAATTGAGGAAGGGCTAGAATTCCACTATGCGGATATCGTCTCCGAAAGCGGAAGGCACTTGCGGATTTTCAATGTACACCTTGAATGCATCACGAGTCCCCGACGGCGCATACTGCAGTTTCGGGAAGTATGCCGCAGGTTGGATAGCGGCGTGAATATCGTCTGCGGCGACCTGAATGTCCTGCGAGTCTGGTACGGTTTTTTTCTCCGCCTCATTCTCGGCTCTTGGAAAGAACTGTGGGAACGCGAGCACGAATTCTTTGCGCACGTTTTCAAGGAAAATAATTTTCTGAACATCTTTGAAGGCGAGGTAACCCACGATTTTACCGGCGACCAACTTGATTATGTCCTCGTCCCGAAAGAAATGAAAATTATCTCGCAGTGTGTTTTTCCCAACCCCCATGGCTCTGACCACAAACCGATGCGTGTAGAGATTGGAATATAGCGGCTGTATCACTGCATGATGCGGCCGTTTTTTTGTTTGAGGCGCGCGGTGGGCGCCACCAAATGTTGACATAAAACACAAAAAGTGTTATTGTTAACTTGGTAACGTAAAAAGAGAACTTTACGAAGAAAGGAGAAACGGATGCGGATTTTCACGCATGTGAACCCCGATATGGACGCCCTCATGTCTCTCGTCGTCGCGCGGCGTTACATTGCCGGTGTAAAAAAAGCGGAGATTGTGCTCCGTCCCGCCAATTGGGACGGCGCTGATATGGACGAGGGTGACGTGGCGGTGGATATGTGGGCCGGCGGACGGGGACTTAAGGGAGAGAAAGGAGAAGGCGTTATCCATTCGTGCTTCGCGCTCATTATGGCGGAGTATGCTCCCACCGCTGACTGCCTTGCTCTCGCGCCTATCATTGCCTATGTAGACGCGCAGGACTCCCGCGGGAACGCGGTGAAGTATCTTGTCCCCGAAGCGTCGCAGGAGGCGCGCGATATTCTGGATGCGACGAATCTCTCGGCGCGGGTATCGTGGCTCAAGGCAGTGCACGCAGGCAACGTTCTGTGTAGTGTTCTGCGGCTGGAAGAGGATTTTGAGGGTATGCTCATTGTGGGAAGGAGCCGCCTTGCCGCCGAAGAAGAGGCGCGTCATGCGGAACTTTTCGCCGGCGGCGCCGTAGCTCTCGCCGTGAACTTGCGGACGAATGTGCCGAGCACGCTCTTTAATCGCGGTGTCCGCATCGTCGTCTTCCAAAACAGGCACGGTACGGGTATGAGCCGCGAGCAAGGCGAGACGCTCCGCATGGACCACGAACGGTGTCGTTCCATTGTGAGAGCCGCCGGTGAGGAAATCGGCGATGGCGAAGGGAAATGGTACGCGCATCCGAGCGGATTTCTCTTTGCCCGTGGAACGCCCAAGTCGCCGGCGAAGACGCCGTCCCGTGTGAATCCGCGAGACCTCATCCGCGTCGCGGTGGCGCTTCTTGCCGAAGTCGATGCCGCGAAAAAAGCGGCTGAATGTCCTCCGAAGGAGGACCCGTCTTAGGCGGGAAACTACACGCGGCCGTTCTCTCATATGAGAGAACGGCCGCTTTTTTGTGCGCCCCCCTGGACTCGAACCAGGAACCGCCGAGGTATAAGCTCGGTGCTCTAACCATTGAGCTAGGGGCGCATGGTATGTATGTTAAAACAACGTAACTATACCTTAAAAAACGAGTTTTTTCCAGTTCTTACTCCAAATGTACTGGCTTGCCGGCGCTCTCCACCCGCTCCTTCAAGAGTGGGTAATTTTTTAATTCGGGGTCTTCCGTAATAAGTCGCACCGCCTCCTCGCGCGCCGCTTCCACCATTTTTATATTTTTTATCGCCTCCATGCCGAGGTCGGAGATGCCCCACTGTTTCCGTCCGGAAAGCTCGCCGGGTCCGCGCATCTTTAAATCAAGCTCCGCGAGGTCAAAGCCGCTTGACGCTTTTTCAAGCGCGCGAAGCCGGAGCGCGGCATTTTCCCCGCGTGTTTCGCCGAAGAGATAACAATACGCCTGTGCCGTACTCCGGAGTACGCGTCCGCGAAACTGATGAAGTTGGGCGAGCCCGAAGCGTTCGGCGCCTTCAATCGCGATGACTGTCGCATTCGGTACATTGACGCCGACCTCTATCACTGAGGTGGACACAAGGATACGGATATCCTTTGCGAGAAATCGTTCCATAATATCCTCGCGCTCCGATGGCTTCAGGCGGCTGTGCATAATCGCGATTTCATATTCGGGAAATACTTTTTTCTTGAGCCGCGCCGCTTCGTCGGTGACATTTTTTACCTCCAACTTTCCTTCGCCGACATCTATCTTTGGACAAATGACATACGCCTGCCGCCCATTCTTGAGTTCGGCGCGCATTTCCTCGTATGCCTCTTTCCGCGCTCCCGAAGGCACTATTTTCGTAATCACCGGCTTCCGTCCGGGCGGCATTTCATCTAAGAGCGACAAATCCAAGTCGCCGTAAATCGTAAGCGCGAGCGTGCGGGGGATTGGGGTCGCGGTCATGCTTAACAAGTGAGGGACGGGGCCCTCTTTTTTCCGGAGCGCATAGCGTTGCATAGCGCCAAAGCGATGCTGTTCGTCAATAACGGTGTAGGCGAGATGTTTGAAGCGCACTGTTTTCTGGATGAGCGCGTGCGTGCCCACGAGAAAAGCGATTTCACCGGATGCGACCCATTTCAGAAGCTGGGCGCGCGATACAGGCGTCGCCTCGCGCGGGTTAACTTTTGAAGGGAACTTCTTGCACTCGCTTCCTGTCAGGAGCCCGATAGAAACGGGAAGATGCGAGAAGTATTCCACGAACGATCTGAAATGCTGTTTCGCGAGAATTTCAGTCGGTGCCATGAGCGCCGCCTGCAAGTTTCCAAAATTTTGTCCGAATGGGCGCGAAGTGATGACGCCATATGCTGTTGCCGCAGCGACAGCCGTTTTTCCCGAACCGACGTCTCCTTCAAGAAGCCGCGACATAGGCGTCGGTTTTTTGAAATCGGCGAGTATATGCCCGATAGTTTTCTCTTGCGCTTTTGTGAGTGAAAAGGGAAGGCGGGAAAGAAATGCTTGCGATTCTTTTTCCGTGAGGTTGATTTCAAACGCCGCATTTTCCTGATACGTCCGCCGTGCGCGCTGGCGTTCAATCTGAAGCAGGAAAATTTCCTCAAACGCAAATCGTTTTCGCGCCGCCTCCGCGTCTTTGATTTTTCGCGGCTCGTGTATCCAGACGAGCGCGGTCGCAAGTGCGGGGAGATTATATTTCTGAAGAATCGTTTCCGGAATCGGGTCCTTCAGTTCTTTGTGCAGATTCTCTACGAGCAGTTTTTTTAGCGCGTAAAAAAACCAGCGCGAGGTAATGCCGCGGCTTTCGGGGTAGACCGGCTGGATTGCCGCATCGGCGTCAAGGGCCGCCTTTTCTTCCAGTAGGTTCCCCGCGACGCTTACTGCATTCCCGATGGTCATTTCCGACTGAGGGTTCGCGAGGTAAAGACCTTTCGCGTCTTTCGTGACCTTTCCTCTCAAGTCAACGATTGCGCCCTCGCGGAGCATTGTTGCAAGATACGGCTGATGAAACCACACGACGCGGATTTTCCCGCTTGCATCGTGAAGTTCTGCGCGCGTGAGCGGTATCTTTTTCCGAAATGCCCGCGTTTTTTCAATCTTCACGATTCTGCCACGGAGGAGCGCTGTGTCGCCCGCCGCAAGCTCCGCAATGTTTTTGGGCAGTACCGATTCGCCATACCGTGCGGGAAAATGGTAGAGAAGGTCGCGCGCGGTATGGATGCCAAGCTTTTTTAGCGCAGCCGTCTGTTGTTTTACGAGGCGGAACTGTTCATGGACAGGTTCGGAAAGGTGCATTATATTAGGGTAGCGTGCGGCGTCCCATAAGAAAAGAGGACTGCTTACGAATGGTGCTTTACCATGAGCGTGCTGAGTTCTCTACGGTTACGGCCCTTTGTATTTTGTGATACCGTTTAAAAGAGAGCCTTACGAGAAAGCAAAAATCCTGAGAAATATTTTCATGATAGCGGACGGAAAAACAATCAGAGAAGAAATAAAGGACGCGCTCCTTGTAAAAGTTGCCGCCATTCCTCCGGAAGACCGGCCGACGCTTTTTATCATTATGGCGGGAGCCACTGCGGTAACAAAAAATTTCGTGTCCATCAAGAAACGATTCGCGGAATTCTTGGGAATCCCTGTTGAAGAAAGAATTTTTGACGAGACGGAGCCGCCTCTAACCGCCACCCTTGTTGATGCGGTGAAAGATATCATCTCGCGCGGGAAAAAGGGAGGTATCGTTGTCCAGCTCCCGCTTCCTTCTTCGGTGGATACGCAAGCCGTCTTGAATGCGGTGCCGCCGCAGTACGACATAGATGTTCTCGGGGAGGAGACCGTGCGCCTTTTCCGCGAAGGGCATCTCGCGATTCTTCCGCCGGTTGTCGGCGCGATACGGGAGATTTTGGAGCGGAACAGCGTTTTTTTACATGGCAAAAAAGTCGCGGTTCTTGGGCAAGGACGGCTCGTGGGAATTCCTGTCGCGGCGTGGTTTAAGAGAATGGATGCAGAGGTGACTGTTTTTGACAGCACGCATCCGCCAACACCCGAAGAACTGAAGCAGGCGGACGTTATCGTTTCCGGAATTGGGAAACCGGGCTTCATCACCCCCGATATGGTGCGGGACGGCGCTATTGTCCTTGACGCGGGCACGAGCGAAGCGGGAGGAAAAATTGTCGGAGATGCAGACCCCAACGTTGCGGAGAAATGCGCGCTCTTCACCCCGGTCCCCGGCGGCATTGGGCCGGTCACTGTCGCTATCCTCTTGCAGAACCTGCTTACCCTCAACGGCTAAAAATCCTTTAGCCGTTGATTTTTTTGTGTCTTCCCGATTTTTTGCATCGAGCAAAAAATCGGGAATGCGACGTTACGAATGTCGCTCATGCGAATGAAAAAGTTGTTTTTTGGTAAGTAATATACTATTCTCGTAAGCAGACATGAACGAATTTTTCTTCCGCGCGATTAACGCAATAATTCTCCGCTCTGATGTTGTTGACGTCATCGTTTCTTTCCTCGCGCAGCAGTTTGCGCTTTTTTTGGTTATCGCGCTTGTTGGTTACGCGGGTTATGAAATCTGGAAGGAAAAGAGCGTTAAAGAGAGGGGTATTCTTTTTGAAAAATGGATGCTTGTGTTCGGCGCGACGATTATTGCGTGGATTGCCGCCGGTGTTATAAAAGACCTGGTGGCAAGTCCGCGTCCGTTCATTGCGCTTCGGGACGCGAATCTTTTATTTCCTCACGGCGACCACGATTCGTTTCCGTCAGGGCACGCCACGTTTCTTTTTTCATTGTGGTGGGCGCTTCGCCTTACGCGTTTTCCAAAACGCCTTATGTGGCTTTCCTTTGCGGGGGCGATGCTTGTCGGCCTCGCGCGGGTCGCGGCGGGAATACACTGGCCGTTGGATATCCTCGGCGGAATGGTGCTGGGGGTTGTGGTTGTCTGGCTGTTGTTTAAGACAAGAAAATATTTTTCTAAACCCCAATGACCAAAGCCCAATTCCCAATCAAATCCCAAGCCCCAAACTCCAATAGACAGTTTTTAGGATTTATGATTTGGGATTTTGTTGGGCATTGAACATTGGTTTTTGGGGTTTTTATTAGGTGAATTAGAAATTAGATGAGTTAGATATTTATGTGGCGGCTTCGCTTATTCGCACTCTTCTTTCTCTTACTCGGCATCGGGCTCGGGTTTTTTGTATATGCGGGCGAGGAGGTGTTTCCGTTTCGTTTCGGGCTTGACCTCGCGGGGGGGACGCATCTCGTTTATAAAGCAGACATAGCGCGTGTTGTGCCGGCCGAGGTCAAAAGCTCCATGGAGTCGCTCCGCGACGTAATAGAGCGGCGCGTGAATCTTTTTGGGGTTTCGGAACCGAATGTGCAAACTGAAGTTCGCGGCGGATTTTTTGGCGGCGCGAGCGAACACCGCCTCATCGTTGAACTCCCTGGCGTGACGGATGTCGGGAAGGCGGTTGCCATGATTGGGGAGACGCCGCTTCTTGAATTCCGCATAGAGAAAGAGGGTGCTTCTTCCATTCCTGATTCCGAAACCGCAAATGTTGACGAATTTTTTGTCTCCACCGGACTCTCCGGACAGTTTTTGGAAAAGGCGTCGCTCGCGTTTGACAGCACCACCGGCGCGCCGAGCGTACTCTTGAAGTTTAATAGCGAAGGGAAGAAGTTGTTCGCCGACATCACGCGCGCGAATGTCGGGAAAGTGCTTGCGGTCTATCTTGACGGCGCGCCGATAACGCTTCCCGTCATTCGCGAAGAAATCGCTTCGGGAGACGCGGAGATTTCGGGCGTCTTTACTCCCGAAGAAGCGAAGACGCTTGTCGGGAGGTTTAATTCAGGCGCGCTCCCTGTCTCCATAGAACTTATCGGAAGCGAGACCGTCGGCGCTTCTCTCGGCGGGGAAACAAAAGCGCGCGGCGTCACCGCCGGCGCCATAGGGCTTCTTTTCGTCGCGCTCTTTATGACGTTCTGGTATCGGCTTCCGGGCATCCTCGCGGTTCTCGCATTGGGGATTTATGTCGCGATTACGCTTGCGCTTTTCAAACTGATTCCTGTCACCTTGACCGCCGCGGGCATCGCGGGGTTTATTCTCTCTATCGGGATGGCGGTAGACGCGAATGTGCTCATTTTTGAGCGAATGAAAGAAGAGATTGCGGCGGGAAAGGCAACAAAAGACGCCGCGCGGGAGGGGTTTTCGCGCGCGTGGCTTTCCATCAGGGATTCCAACATTTCAAGCATGATTACCGCGTTGATTCTTTTCTGGTTCGGGACGTCCTTAGTCAAGGGTTTCGCGCTTGTCTTCGGGTTGGGAGTCTTGGTGTCCCTGTTTACCGCTATCACCATAACGCGGACATTTTTATTTGCGGTCGCTGGCGGAGAGATGCTTGCCGCAAAGAAATTTTTGTTTGGAAGCGGAACAAAATAATTTAAGATTTACGATGTAACATTTAAGATTTAAAAAATCATAAATCATATATCCTAAATCATACATTTTTCGCTATGTTTGTCATAAAGCACAAAAACATATTTTTCATTTTTTCGGGGCTGATTGTCGCCCTCGCGGTTTTTTCCCTATTCTTTTTTGGGCTCAAAATGAGCATTGAGTTTACGGGCGGGTCGCTCATGGAAGTGTCGTATGCCGGAGAAAGACCTTCACCGCGGGACGTGGCTTCTCTTGCGGAGGAGTTACTTGGAGAAAAGAGCGCGGTTCAGGAGATGGGGGAAAACGGTTTCATCCTTCGCACGAGAGAACTCACTTCCACAGAGCACGCGGAACTTCTTTCGCACCTTTCTTTCGCCGGAACGTATACCCCGTTAGAAGAACGATACACGCTCGTCGGGCCCTCAATAGGACAGGAGCTTCGTTCCAAAGCATGGTATGCGATTTTATTGGTGCTTTTCGGGATAGCGCTCTTTATCATGTTCGCATTCCGAAGCAAGGAAGAGAAAGATGGCGCGGATGCATCGGGGCCGGCAGGATGGCAGTACGGCGCTATCGCGCTCGTTACACTCGCGCATGATGTTGTCGTCCCCGTCGGCCTTTTTGCGTTCCTCGGCAGTTTATTTGTGAATGCAGAAATAAACACGCTTTTTGTGACTGCGCTCTTGGCGATTTTTGGCTATTCCGTGCACGATACTATTGTCGTCTTTGACCGCGTGCGGGAGCATGTCCGCCGCGACAAGGAAGAGCATCGTCATGAGCCGCTTGCGACCCTTGTCGGAAAAAGTTTGAGCGCCACCTATGTTCGTTCTATGAATACCTCGCTCACGACGCTCTTGGCGCTCCTCGCGCTTATCTTTTTCGGCGATAGCGCCACTTTTTATTTCGCCATCGCGCTTGCGGCGGGCATTACCGCCGGCACCTACTCGTCCATTTTTCTCGCCGCGCCGCTTCTTCTGACGTTTCAAAAATCATCCGGGCGGTAGTTTTGCACAATGTCTCCGAATATGTCATCTTGAGTGCAGATTTTGCTCGTTGAAATAGCACCCCGCATTTTTGCGAGGATGTTTTTTTGTCCCCCAAGACGAGGAAAGAAGATGGATGAGTTTCGGGCTAAAATAAATGAATTAGAACCATGGCATCTATGGGGTGAAGACGTGCGGACGTTCTATCGCCTGATTGCAAAGACTCGGGCGCTTCAGGAGACGCTTATCCTGAATCGTCGCAAAATTTCCGGTCCTCTTTTAACCGGACTGGGACAGGAGGCGGTCTCCGCAGGCACGTTCTTCGCGCTCCGAAAATGCGGCATTCTTGAGAGCTCAATCAAAGGCCCTTCCTATCGCGATATGTATGGCGCGGTGGTCGCTCTTGACGAGGCGGCCGGGAATAATGCCCTCGCGACCGACTTGCTCCGGAACTATCTCTGCCGGGCCACTGGCGGGAACAAGGGCCGCGACGGCAATCTGCATTGGGGCGCTCTCTCGCGGCGGCTCATGCCCTTCATGTGCTCCGACCTCGCGCAGTATGCGGTAGTATCTGTCGGCTATGCCGAGGAACTCCGCCGGCGCGACTGGCCGCTCATTGAAGACACGCGTCTGCGCCCTGTCGGCATCGTAAGTTTTGGCGACGGCGCGGCGCAACAGGGAATTGTGCACGAAGGATTGAACTGGACGGCTGCGTCAAACTTTGTCCGGAGCAGCGAAGAAATCGCGCTTCTGAAAGAAGAATGGGTTGACGTAATTACCAAAGACCTCCGCGTAATCCGCGGCGCGCCGATGGTTTTCATCATTCACGATAACATGACGGCATGCTTTACCGACTCTGGTGATGAGCACGGCGCCTCGCACCTTTCAAAGCGCGCGCAGGGCTACGGGAACATGAGGGGCGTTGATGTAGATGGCACAAATCCTGAGGCCGTGTATTGTGTAGTAGTTGAAGCAATCCGCAACGCGCAGAACCTCGTGTCCACGCTTGTTGTCGCGCATGATAAACGGCTGACCGGACACAATGAGGACCAGATAGCGCGCGTTTTTTCTCCCGAAGATCTCCGGATGAACCGAAAATTTTTTGAAGTGAAATCCGTGCGCGGGCTTGATACGAAAGGACTTATTGATTTTAAGAGCGCGGTGGAGATGGACCCGGTGACCGGAGTCTATCGTTCCACGCATCTTGAACGGGGTCTCGCGTCACGAGAAGACCTTGATGGTATTCTCGTGGACGCGCGCGAGGAAGCGGATGCGCTGTTCGGTTCAATTATCGGCGAACCGAAGATAACGGTTGCAGAAGACGAAAAAGACAGGAGCGTGTTTCCGCCCTTCGCGTATGTGTCGCCATCGGAGGAGTCTCTCGGCGCAGAGACCGGTACGCGAATGGGGTACAACAAAGCATTTCACTGGATAGTGGGAAAACTTTTTGAGGAAGACCCGCTGACGGTGTATGGTGGCGAAGATGTCGCGAGTTACGAGGGCGGCGTCTTAGGTCTTACCAAGGGTCTTCTCGCGCGTTTTGGGCCTGCGCGGATTTGGAACTCCTCTCTTTCCGAAGGCGCGCTCGTCGCGACCGCGGCGGGCCGCGCGCTTGCCGGCGGGAAACCGATAGTGGAATTTCAGTTCAGCGGGTTCGCGATGGCGGGACTTCACGTGCTCTCGCGCGTGGTTGCCCCGAACTGGTACTTGAAGAAACTCAAATTCGGCTTGACCCTCATCTGTCCGTGCGGCATTGTCCACGGCGGTTCAAGCGGCTACTTCCACGAGGATTGGCCGGGACGGTTTTTTGTTCCGGCGCGGGGAATCGTCATTGTGGCGCCCGCGACCGCGTACGAAGTCGTTGGCTTCATGCGCGCGGCGCATGAGTATGAAGGGCCGGTCGCGGTATTTCTCCAGACATCCGCGGCATCGCTTGCGGACTTTTACGCGAATGTTCCCGAAGAACCCTATGTGATTCCATTCGGGAAAGCGCGAATTGTCCGAGAGGGAGCGGATGTAACGGTCGTTACCTACGGCGCGGCATGCGTCGCGGCGGCGAAAAATGAAGCGGAAAAACTTTCCGGAGACGGCATTTCAGTTGAGGTGATAGACCTCCGAACGGTCTATCCGTGGGACACGGAGACCATTGTGTCGTCTGTCGCGAAGACCGGACGCTGCATGATTTTTCAAGAGGATTACTACAAAACTGCCGTCGGGCAGGTGCTCAAAGGGGCGCTTCTTGAAGGAGAATGTCTTGAGCATATTAAAACGCCTCATATCAAGGTTCTCGGCGCGGCGCATCCTTTCAACCCGACTGACGGGGATTTGATGTGGGACAGTCTTCCCTATGAACGGGAGCGCGACAAGGAAGGGTATACGCGGCATTATTCGCTGAAACTTGCTACGGCTATCCGCGAACTCATGGAATATAGGTGAAAGGAGAAAAGATGACACGAATACCTTTTGGCGTGACCCTTGAATCAGTCAAAGGGGGTACGGACACCTATGACGGCGAACTTCCCGGAGCGTACCCGGTAAGATGGACGAAACGGGACGGCGACGACATTCTGAAAGACGAAGAAATTGCTTCCGTTGAAACCGACAAGGTTATGTTTTCAATTACCGCGCCGGTTTCAGGGCGCATTGTCTCAATTTTTCCCGAGAGCGAGTGGAGTACAACCGGCGAAACTGTTGGAACGCCCCACGGGGCAATTCTCGCCCCAGCACTGGGGGAAATAGAAGTCGGCGGCTCGGATTCTCTAGAAAGTCCGGTTGAATCATGGGAGAACGAAGGCGGTAATGGCAACCTACGAATGACACCGCTTGCGCGGAAAATAGCAACGCAAAAAGGCGTTGATGTTTCGCGCCTCACCGGCACGGGTCCGGGCGGGCGCGTACAGGCGTCTGATGTGGAAAAGGCGCTTCCGGATCCGGGGGATACTGTGGGACATACTCATGCCGTACCCTCCGCTCGCGCACTCGCGCGCGAGAAGGGAATAAATCTTGCGGATGTTGCCGCACATGGCAAAGACGGGCTTGTGCTCTGCGAGGATGTGCGAAACACTGTTGTGCGTAAAGAACATCAAGAACCGTTTGCGAAAGAGACGCACGTGTCAAAAACGCCGCACATCAGAAAAACGATTGCGCGATTGCTTACGAAAAGCTGGCGGGAAATTCCGCATGGGCGGGACGAAATCACGGCGGATGTCACGATGCTCGCCGTATTTCTCAAAATGTATAAAACCTATGGAGAGCCGTTTTCCGGCATCCCCGCGCGGTTGGAATACATTGTTGCGTGGTACTCCGTCTGCATGCTCCAAGAAGAACGGTTTCGTCCCATAAACGCCTATTGGGATAAGGAGAAAGAAGAAGCGGTTCATCTTCCCGAAATAAACATAGGGATTGCGGTGCAGACCGAGCGCGGGCTTATGATTCCCGTCGTGCGGAATGCTGGCGCCGAGCGCGCTTTCGCCACGTTTGCGACGGAGATTGCGGCGCAGATACGCAAGGCAAAGAACGGTACCGCGCGTCTTTCCGACGTGCGCGACCTCACGTTCACGATTAACAACACCGGCGCGCTCGGAGGAGAAAATCCGTCGTCAATCCTTCCCTACGCAATCTGTTCGGATGGGAGTGAGCGTCCGACGAGTATGATGGTCTGCCTTCCGAGAATAAGAAAAGAAAAGGACAGGTCACTTCTTTCCCTCGCTATGTTCTTTGACCACCGGCCGCTTGATGGCGACATGCCGATGGCATTCATAAAAGAGCTTCGCCGGCGCATTGAAGAAAAGAAAGCGCCGGAAGATTTCCAGACGGAGCTTTTCACAAAGATTTTCTAACCCCGTGCCGTCTCGTGAGGCACACGGGAAAAAAGAAGGCGCTTCAACATCAGTTGGAGCGCCTTTTCTCTGTGTCATCAAGCAAAAGTTCAAGGTTGTCGGTAAAAAAACGAGTGAGGACATACGCAGTGTCCCGTACATCAGGCGCGTCCCCGGTCTCTTCTTTGACGGAAGTCATTGCGATATCAAGGCCGCACGGAAAGATCGCGTCAAACCAAGAAAGGTCGGTCGTCACATTGAGCGCGCATCCGAACCGAGTGACCCCTTCGCTGTTTACCAAAAGCCCGCGCGACGCTATTTTTCTGGAGACTCCGTCGCTTCCCCGCACCCACACGCCGTTCGCCGCTTCGGGGAGATGCGGTGGCTTCGGCGTTCCGCGTATCCCGTGATGATGCAGGAGCAACTCCGTGAGGCTCATCTCAATCATGCCGTTTAATT
Source organism: uncultured Candidatus Saccharibacteria bacterium (assembly GCA_964651525.1). Lineage (GTDB taxonomy): Bacteria > Patescibacteriota > Minisyncoccia > Phycocordibacterales > UBA2135 > CAZYWN01. Next base: position 28,604 of record CAZYWN010000002.1, read on the forward strand.
CTTGTACGCCTATTCCGCATTTCGCAAGATCAAAGACGAAGTAGCACACGAGCTGACCGGGCCCGTGATAGGTGATGCTCCCTCCGCGGTGCGCTGCGACAAGCGGAGCGCGAAGCGCGGAGCGGTCGCCGCCGCGGAAAAGCATCTTGTCAGGCGCTTTGTTCTCAACATAGGTGTAGACGTGTTGATGTTCCGCGAAGAGGATGTAGTTCCATTCGCCGCCGCGGATGTTTGCGCACAACTTCTCCTGCTCGCTCAGCACATGCGCGATAGGACAGGGGATATCATATTTTGCAGTGATTCTCGGCACCATAGCGCCTCGCGCGCGGGTTTTTGAAAGGAGCCGTTTCTCTGTATATATAAAGACTATGCAGGAGGAAAGTCAATCTGTATGAAGGGGGTTGACTCTAAATCCGCTATAGTATACTATGGGTACTGCACTCCTCTTGGAGAGAGTGCGTTTTAGTTCTCTGACAGAAACATAGAACACATACACTATCTTTTCTCTTGTTCCGTTTCGCGGATTCACTTCGGTGAAGCCGCACTCATTTAGCAAAAACAAGAGTTTTACTTTAAGAGCCTGCTGTGCAAGGGGCTCTTAAAGGACCAGACCGACGGTGCTTTTCCATACTTCGGTATGTCGGGGCGCTGTTGGTCTTATTGTAGAGTTTGATCCTAGCTCAGGATGAACGCTGGCGGCGTGGATAAGGCATGCAAGTCGAGCGGGCCGCATCACACAGAGTATGATGCGGAAATCCTAAATTCTAAATACTAAATCCTAAACAATATCAAAATTCAAAACACCGCGTTTCGAACATTTGAATTTAAGAAATTTGAATTTGTTTAGAGTTTAGAGATTAGGGTTTTGGATTTTCGCCATCGCGCTTTGCGCGATGCGGCCAGCGGCAGACGAGGTAGTAATACACAGGAACGTACCCCAAAGTCGGGCATAGCCAGTCGAAAGATTGGGTAATTCCCGATGGCACCAGTACTTCGTACTGGAAATTCGAAACTCAAATATCGAAATCCGAAACAATACCAAAGCTCAAAATCAGAATGTTTAAAACATTTGAGATTTGGAAATTTGGGTTTGTTTCGTGCTTCGGATTTAGGATTTCGTGCTTCCAATACGGAGTATTGGTTAAAGATTTATCGCTTTGGGAGCGGCCTGTGAGGTATCAGCTTGTTGGTAGGGTAACGGCCTACCAAGGCTATGACGCCTAGGGGAGGTGAGAGCCTGACCCCCACCGATGGCACTGCGACACGGGCCATACACCTACGGGTGGCTGCAGTCGAGAATATTCCGCAATGGGCGAAAGCCTGACGGAGCGACGCCGCG
>CAZYWN010000003.1:0-22551 GCA_964651525.1 uncultured Candidatus Saccharibacteria bacterium
GAAACAAAAAAAGTCCGCCGTCAGGCGGACACTGCAATTAGAAATTAGATATTAGAAATTAGGAATTTTTTTTACAATGTGTCCTCCGGGTCAACGCGCACTTCAATCGCTGGCGAGAGGGAAGAGAGAATGCCCACTAGGGGTTCATTCGGCCATGGCCCCGCGACTTTTAAAAGTATGCGGAGCGAAACGCCGCCGCGTTGGTTTTCTTTCCGCGCAGGGAATGAAATAGGACGATACGCGGCAAGAAGCGCTTCAAGGCGCGCCACCTCCGCCGCCGCTTTTTCTGCGGAGCCGGAGATGGAAAGTTTGACGAGTGTCGTAAATGGCGGATAGCCGAACTCTTTTCGGACTCGCAATTCTTCGCGGTAGAAATTGGAAATATCCCCGCGCAACGCTTCTTTCCAAACGGGGATATGCGGTATACGCGTTTGAACAAGAAATGTTTTGTCTGTTTTTGCGCGGAGCGTCAAGAGCATCGCGAAGACGCGCTCGTTCATACGAAAATCGGGAATCACAAAAAACGAATCGCACGAGACGACCGCGGCGTGCGGGACGCGCCGAAGAAAAGAAACAGCAAACTCCGTGCCGACGAGGATGCTTCCGGGGGTCTTCCCAAACTCATCCGCAATCTCAGTCGCTTTTTTCCTCGTATCCCCGGTCTCTTTATCAAGACGGAACACGCGGAGCGAAGGAAATTTTTCCTTTATTATTTCTTCGGCAAATTCCGTGCCGGCGCCTAACGGAGCGAGACGCCAGCTTCCGCAGGAATCGCACCGGTCGCGCGAAGCGGTTTCTCTGCGGCACGAATGGCACATGAATATGTTTTTTACTTCTGCGGTGGAGCGCTTAGAATCTATGCGGTGGAGAACGAGCGGGGTCCTGCACCGCTCGCAGAGTACGAGCGCGCCGCAATCGTTGCAGACCGTCACGGGAGAAAGTCCGCGGCGCGGCATGAGAGCAAAGAGTCGTTCCCCGCGCGTTGCGACTTCAAGGAAAAGCGCGGAGAGTTCACTTCCTATCGGGGTAAACCGATTTTTTCCGGAGATCGGGTCTTTGTTGTCCTCTTTCATGTTGACGAGGATTGAATGCGCCTGTGACGCCGCACGGAACTTGAGCGGCGCGAACTCGGCGCATTCGCGCTGGTCCCGTCTATAGAGTGTTTCAGTACGGAGTTTCAGGTCGGCGCTTATGAGTTTCCCTCCGCGCTCACGCGAGTAAATCTCGGCAAATGTTCGCAGGTCAATAAACGGGCGATGGCGCATTTTGTAGGCGTTTGAGTGTTCTTTTTCTATAATTACCGTTTCTATGTCGTCGCGGGGAAGTGAAAGGAATATTCCCGTCCCGATAATGAGCGCGGGGTGCGGATGCGCGAGCGCTTTCTTCCAGCGCGCGATAAGCTCTTTTTTCCCCAGTTCGGAATAAAAGACAAACACATGTTCTTCAATCCCGCGATTAAGCGTGCTCTCCATGCGCGCACTGTCGTCTAGGGTCGGCACGCAGAGAAAAACGGAATGTTTTTTCGCGAATTCTTCGCGGATTAAACTTTTATAGATAGCCTCGCGTTCTTCTTCGTCCGCTTGGAGGAGTAATTGTTCGTGCTTTGTTTCGCCGGCGCGCTCCACCGAAGCGCGCCGCAAAGGCGATGGGTCTTTGGCGAAGGCAGGCGTTTTCAGCGGGGCTTTTGCTGACGCTCGCCGTGTCGGGGCTTCTGTGAGTACCGCATCGGGGACAAGCGCTTCAAGCGCGGCGCCAGTCCGCGCCGCGAAATAGCGGGCTGTTTTCTCTGCGGCGCGGACAAACGACGGCAAGAGGACATACCCTTTGATTTCTCCAATTTTTTTGAGTTTGAAATTGGCGGATTTTATTTCGGTTTTCTCAAGCGCCATCTCGCGTAGAGCGAGCACGAGCGCCGGAACTTTTTTTGAGCGAAGCGGAATTGAAACCAGCATGCCTTCCCGCACGTCGCGCATAGTGAAGTAGGTGAGGGTCTCTTTACCCACCCCGCGCGCGATAGGCGCCACAGAGACAATTCTTATCATGTGAGCATTCTCGCAAATATATCGTGCCGATTCAACCCTTAATTACAAACAAAAAAATCCGCCCGCGATGCGTGTGCATCGAGGGCGGATGGGAAAGCGTGGTGAAAACGCACATCGCACCCTTCGGCGGCGCGGTTTGGTTGAGACGGCACACACCCAAAGAAGTAAGTGGTTGCCTTCTCCCGCAGAACGCCTACTCCGTGCGATTTCTCGCTCGATCAGACGATAGGCCGTTGCCAGCGTTCCCCCGCTCTACCCAAGAGAAGGATAGCATGTTATCATACGATTTGTCAAATGAGCCCCGACAGAGACGAACAATTCATCATACAAGGTTTTGCCGGAAGACGGACTCTTTCCGGTTCTATTCCCGTGCGCGGCGCCAAGAACGCCGCGCTTAAAGCGCTTGCCGCGTCGCTTCTTTTCAAGGACGAAGTGGTGATTTCTAATGTTCCCGAAATAGAAGACATCAACCGTGCCGTTGAGCTTCTGGCGGGACTTGGCGTGAAAATTGCGCGGCGCGGGCGGCATACCTATGTAGTGCGGACGCCGCGGCGGGTGAGAACAGCGCTCTCTCCCGAGATTGCCGAAAAACTCCGCGCGTCTGTTGTGTTTACGGGGCCGTTGCTTGCGCGTGAAGGCAAGGTGGTGTTTCCACATCCGGGCGGCTGCCTTATCGGCGCGCGCCCCATAGATTTATTCCTTTCGGGATTTCAAAAAATGGGGGCGCGGATTAAGGAAGACGGAAAAACGTACGAGATAACCGCGCCGCGGGGGAAACTTGAAGGGGCGACAATCTTTTTTGGAAAACCAAGCGTTACCGCAACGGAAACGTTACTGATGGCGGGAGTGCTCGCACGGGGGACCACGGTCTTAAAGAATGCCGCGATGGAGCCGGAAATCGCCGCGCTCGCGGAGTTTTTAAACGCGTGCGGCGCGAAAATAGATGGCGCTGGCACGTCAAAGATTACGGTAAAAGGGACAGGACTTCTTTCGGGAAAGAAATCTTTTGTCACTCCGCCGGACAGAATTGAAGCGGGCAGTTTCCTCATTCTCGCCGCGCTTGCCGCGAAAGACATGACCATTACGCACTGCAACCCCGCGCATCTTGAGTCCTTGCTGGAACATCTTCGTGCCGCGGGTGTGTCGATAGAGGTTGGAAAAAATAAAATTAGAGTAAGAAACGAAAACGGTTCTCCGCGCGTCCTTACATCGTTTGATGTGAAAACTCACGAATACCCGGGTTTCCCAACTGACCTTCAGGCGCCGATGGCGGTGCTTCTCACGCAGGCGGAAGGAAGCGCTCTGGTGTTTGAGACTATTTTTGAAGGGCGGTTCAGGTATCTTGAGGCGCTTCTCAAAATGGGAGCGAAAATTGAGGTGTGCGACCCGCACCGTGTCATCATTTCGGGGCAGACGCCGCTCCGCGGACGAACACTTGAGAGTCCCGATTTGCGGGCGGGACTTGCCTACATACTAGCGGCGCTCATTGCGGAAGGGGAGTCGGTCATCCATAATGTATACACGATTGACCGCGGGTATGAGAGGATAGAGGAACGGTTAGAGAAGTTGGGAGCGGATATCAAGAGAATTTAAGATTTAAGATTTAAGATTTAAGATTTAAGATTTAAGATTTAAGATTTAAGAAATTATTAGAGCAGAAGTTGGAAAGTCAATTTTGTGTGTTTGAGAGTTGTTTTTCATAAATCATAAATCCTATATCATAAATCATAAATTTTTTTTGTGTCTTTCTTCTTCCCCAAACTCGGTATTGACCTCGGCACGGCGAATACGCTTGTCTATAAACCGGGCAAGGGCGTTGTGTTAAACGAACCCTCCGTTGTCGCTGTTTCTGCGGAAAACAAAAAAATACTCGCAGTCGGGCTTGAAGCAAAAGAGATGATAGGGAAGACACCCGAGAGCATCATTGCGTACCGCCCAATGAAAGATGGCGTCATTGCCGATTACCGCGTCACGGAAGCGATGCTCCGCTACTATATCGGGAAAGTTCTTGGACGCTGGAACATATTTAAGCCGGAAGTGCTTATTTCCGTCCCCGCCGGCGTTTCTTCAACGGAGCGTCGCGCGGTGACGGAGGCTGCCTTAAAAGCCGGCGCCGCGCGCGCGTATATCGTCAAAGAGCCGATTTTGGCCGCTATCGGCGCGGGGATACCGATTGAGGAGGCGCGCGGGCATATGGTGGTGGATATTGGCGGCGGAACGACCGATGTAGCGGTTATTTCTCTTGGCGGCATCGTTGAAGCGAAATCGGTCAAATGCGCGGGGAATAAGATAGACAACGCGATAGCCGACTATATTAAAAAGACATTCAATCTCGCTATCGGCGACAAGACGGCGGAATACGTGAAAATAAAAGTAGGCGCCGCCGTTCCGCTTGAAGAGGAGCTCGCGGTTGTTATCAAGGGAAGGGATTTTGTGGCGGGGCTTCCGCGCTCCGCGGAGGTGTCCACGAATGAAATCGTGAAGGCGATTGACGGCGAGCTTGAAGAAATAGTGCGGGCGATTAAAGATGTGCTTCAAAAAACGCCGCCGGAGCTTTCTGCGGATGTTATTGATTACGGCATCATTATGACCGGCGGGTCTTCGCAGCTCCGCGGGCTCTCCGAGCTTGTGTACCGCAAAACGGGCGTCAAAGCGTATCTTGCCGATGACCCCATGTACTGTGTCGCGAAAGGCACCGGCGTCGCGCTGGAACGGCTGGAGGTATACAAGAAAAGTATTTTGAGCAAAAAGTAGTCCGCCGGAGGCGGATACTTCTCCGGAGGAAAAGTAGAAAGTAGAAGAATTATTTTTGAAAAATGAAATAGTCAAGGCGATTGTTTCGTGGGTGAGCGAAAAGAAATACAAAAAACGTCAATGGAGCAGTTAAAAGAAAACTTCAAAAAAAGCGGCGTACTGCATCACGCCTATATTATAGAGGGAGAGAAGGAAAATGTTGTAAAACAACTTGTTGATTTTTTTGAACACGACCGCGGTATTCCTCTTGCGAACAATCCCGACTATTGGCACGTGGAGTTTGAAATGTTTGGCGTTGAAGAGGCGCATCTATTGAAGGAGCGGCAGGCGCGCATGTCCGTAGCGGCAGAACAAACGGGCGCACGGAAACTTTTCGTGATATGCGCGGAGCGTTTTTCTTCTGAAGCGCAGAACGCGCTCCTGAAAACGCTTGAAGAACCGACACAGGGGACCCATCTTTTTTTTATTCTGCCCGACGCCTCGCGCGTGCTCCCGACGGTTCGCTCCCGCGTTGTGTTCATCCGTGTTGCCTCTCTAAAAAAAATAAACGCGTTCCTTGCTTCCTCTTATGGCGAGCGGGAGAAACTCATTGCGTCCATCGTGGAAGAAAAAGACCGCTCCGGAGCGCTCGCGCTCCTTTCGGATATGGAACTCGGCTTAAAAGAACGGTTTGGAAAAACCGGCGATACGCGAGAATACCATGCGGCGCTTTCCGCTCTCGCTAAATGCCGTTCGCATCTTTCCGGCCGTGCGCCATCCCTCAAGATGCTTTTAGAATATCTCGCGGTGGTGGTGCCGTCTCATTAAGGGCAGCGCATATTGACTTTTTCCATATAGTGCGGTACGATTAATTCAGACTTCCTCGTTGTCCCACAGCCCTAACAGGAATTTCCGATGCTCTTTCTTTGTAAATGGAGTACCAGCGTGTTCATTATCCAGACGGCGGTATCTTTCGCGGTGCTCTACTTCATACCGCAATCGCAGGAGACCCTCGCCGATGTTTTCTTCGTCGTTTTTTTGGGAACCCTCGTTGCCTCCGTCGTAGTGTTCTCTGTTTCCTCCTTTACTTCCGGCGCGGTTGTCCTTGCCGCCGCCGACGCTTCCTTGTCTTTGTCGGTGAGTCTGCTCGAAGTTTCTTTCGTTGTAGCATTGGGTTCTCTGACCATCCCGCTCTTCGCGGGCATTGCCGCGTACGAAGTGGGAAAATCTGATGCACGGGAGCCCTTCTGGGCGCGGTTCATCGCGGCGTTTCCTCTGGGGGTCGGTATGCTATTTGGCGGCCCGCTCTATTTTTTCTTGTACAGAAAATTGGTGCGCCAAAACCAGCATCCGGCTCGCGGTCTCCCGGCGCGATTTTTTAGGGAACCAGTCAAAGGGAACGAAATAATGCCGCCCGACGAACCGTAACCGCGACACAGAAAAATTTCATCACCCGCCACCTTTGAAAAGGGGCGGGTTCTTTTTTGGGATATCTATGGTATCATTTAAAAAACTTATAGTATGAATTACGATTTTTCTGTTTTAAAAGAAGGCACCACAGCGGCCGAGCAGTGGCTTTCGGGCGAATTTTCCGCGATTCGCACGGGGCGTGCGACTAGTACGGTTCTTGACGGTGTTCGCATTGACTCATATGGCGCAAAGGTTCCGGTAAATCATATCGCTGGCATAACGACCGAAGATGCGAAGACTATCCGCATCACGCCGTGGGACAAGGGGCAAATCAAGGAAATAGAGCACGCAATCAACAAGGCGGAGCTCGGCGTGTCCGTTACGGCCGACGGGGAAGGGCTTCGCATAATTTTTCCAGAGCTTACCGGCGAGCGGCGGGAAGCATTCATTAAGACCGCGAAAGCGAAAACCGAAGAGGCGCGGAAACGTCTGCGTCTTGTCCGCGATGAAGTGTGGAAGGATATTCAGGAAAAGGAACGGGACGGCGTGCTGACGGAAGATGAAAAATTTCGCTATAAAGAAGAAATGCAGAAAATGATAGATGATACCAACAAGCATTTTGACGAAATGGCGGAGAAGAAAGAGAGGGAGATACAAAATTAATTTCCCAATTTTGAATTTCTAATTTTGAATCAAATCAGAATGACAGAATTTCAAAATTAAAAAATTTAAAATTTATTCAAAATTCAAAATTCTAAACTAAAAATTTGAGACATGAACATTCTCATTTTAGTCGTCTCCCTCGCCGCTCTCATCCTCGTTCACGAGTTTGGGCATTTTATCGTGGCCAAAAAAACCGGCGTGCGGGTGGATGAATTCGGTATCGGGTTTCCGCCAAAACTTTTTGGAAAAAAATTCGGCGAAACGGTATACACGGTGAACCTCCTTCCGTTCGGGGGCTTCGTCAAAATTTTCGGAGAAAATCCCGATGAGGAGTCATGGAACGGACCCGACAAGGCGCGGAGTTTTGTGCGGAAACCAAAGAAAATTCAGGCGGCGATTATTGTCGCTGGCGTTTTTTTTAATTTCCTGCTCGCATGGCTCCTCATCTCTGTCGGCTTCATGTCGGGAATGCCGGTGCCGGTTTCCGCCGCGCCCGAAGGCGCTTTGGTGAAGGACGCCCGCATCATGATAACGAACGTAGAGAAAGATTCTCCCGCGGAAAAGGCGGGGCTTAAGGCAGGGGATATGATTCTTTATCTTGGCGCGAGCGACTCTTTACTTGAAAAAGACCTCTCTATTGCAGGCATACAGGATTTTATCGCGCGGCATGGAGGAAAGGATGTGGTCATTCAGTACGCCCGCAGCGGCAACAATGAATTTGACCAACCGGTAAAGATTGTTCCCGAAACGGGAATATTCGGCGAAACGCCGGCAATCGGCATCGCGATGGATGAAATCGGCATCGTAAAGCTTTTGCCTCACCGCGCGGTGTGGGAGGGGTTTTTGATGACAGGCGGCCTTTCATGGTCAGTCGCGGCGGCATTCGGTGGACTCATCCGTGATGCGTTCACCGGAAACGTCGCATTAGAAAATCTTACGGGACCTATCGGCATCGTGGGGCTTATCGGAGACGCCGCCGGATTCGGCTTCGCGTACCTTTTAAGTTTTGTCGCGTTCATTTCAATAAACCTCGCCGTGTTGAATCTGCTCCCTATTCCCGCGCTTGATGGCGGGCGGCTCTTCTTTCTTCTTATAGAATCGGCGAAGGGTTCGCGTCTTTCGCCAAAGTTTGTAAATACCGCGCACCTTGTCGGGTTCGCGTCGCTCATTCTCTTTATGGTCGCGGTAACGTACAACGATATTATGAGGTTAATCGCCGGATAGGAGATATTCCGGAAAAAAAGAAAACCCCCGGTTCAGTGCATTCGCAATGGAACCGGGGGTTTTGTTGGGCCTTTTTCATGGGCTCTTTTTTAAGCCGCAGAGTTCACCGGATGGAACACGCACCACGATGAGCCGGAATGTTTCTCGCGTATCGCGGTACCAGAGCATCGGCGCGCGTTGTCCGTAATACAACTCCGCTTGCCATGCGCCGCCGGAGGGTAAGTCGTTTCTGCAGGCAATCCGCACGCGGTATCCTCGTATGATAAGTATATTTCCCGCGCTTCGTACGACAATATGTCTCCATCCCGCTCTTCCTAATGTTTCGGAGACGGAGGTGAGGTTGTCTATCTTTATGGCGGGGGTTTCCTCAAAGCGAACACTTTTGAAAAACCATGTCACATGTATGCCCAGCGCGATGAGCGCAAGCGTGATGAACGCGTAGACAAAGGTTTTTATTTTCACCTGCACCCTTTCTTGGAATGTGAATTTTGCTCTTTTAGACTATTAACAGTATATTTCTTATGGACCGCGCCGTCAACAGTTCCTCATCTGTCTTTTTGTCCTACGGTATATGGCGGTATTCTTACGTGCGCATTTGAGGCGCGTTACTTTTTGCGGTACTATGAATGAACCATGAATCCCGTACGAAGTCCTGTGGGGTTTTACGGCAGACGGAGTATTCTTAAGACGGTGATTTAGATATCTTTATGACAGAGTTTACAAACAAAACTTCGTACGGGATGAAAATGTCCGGACTTTTTACACGCACGCAAAAGGAAACGCCGAAAGATGAGGCGTCGCGCAATGCCGCGCTTTTAATCCGCGCGGGGTTTGTGGATAAGCTGTCCGCGGGTGTCTACTCGTACCTTCCGCTTGGGTTTCGCGTGTTGAAAAAGATAGAAAATATTATCCGCGAAGAAATGAACGCGCTCGGCGCCGAGGAACTTCTCTTGCCCTCGCTTCATCCCAAAGAAAACTGGGAGAAAACCGGCAGATGGGAAACGATGGACGACCTCTACAAAGTAGCCGACTCAAGCGGACGCGAGTCCGCGCTCGGCCCCACGCACGAAGAAGTAATTGTTCCCCTCGCGCGGAAATTTATTTCTTCTTATAAAGACCTCCCCAAAGCGTTGTACCAGATACAAAACAAGTTCAGGATGGAGCTCCGCGCGAAATCGGGGCTTTTGCGAGGGAGAGAATTTTTGATGAAAGACCTCTACTCGTTTCATACGGATGACGAGAAAGAGTTTGAAAAATACTACGACCGCGTGAAGGAGGCGTATAAGAAAATCTTTGACCGCGCGGGCATCGGCGAGAAAACCTATCTCACGTTTGCCTCCGGCGGCAGTTTTTCTAAATACTCCCACGAATTCCAAACGCTCACCTCTGCCGGAGAAGACACTATTTATTTGTGCGAGAAATGCGGCGTTGCGATAAATGATGAGATTATTGAGGAACAGACCGGATGTCCCGAATGTGGAATGGAAAAAGCGAACTTGCGGAAAGAGCGCGCGGTAGAGGTGGGAAACATTTTCCCTCTCAAAACAAAGTTTACCGAAGCGTTCGGGGTGGCCTACAAGGACAAGGACGGCGCGGAAAAATTGGTCACGATGGGGTGCTATGGCATTGGTCTCGGGCGGCTTATGGGCGCCATTGTTGAAGTGCGCGCGGATGAGAAAGGACTTTCATGGCCCGCAGAGGTGGCGCCTTTCCTTGCGCACCTTGTCCTCATCGGGAGTGGAGATGGAGGCGCGAAGGAAAAAGCGGACGAACTATATAAAGAACTTCAAAACGCCGGAGTGGAAGTGCTCTATGACGATAGAGACCTTAGCGCGGGAGTAAAATTCGCCGATGCCGAGCTTATCGGAATTCCGTACATGGTCGTCGTGAGCGAAAAGACGCGTGAGACGGGGAAGTTTGAAGTGCGGACACGCGCCGACGGGAGCGTCATTTTTAAGGACACGAAAGAACTTTTGCAAATACACGCATAGGAACGCCTGCGGTTAGAGAAAAAGATAGCGGACTCCTTTTCGGGTTCGTGCTATTTTTTTGATGATGTTGTCAAATACTAAAGCGAGTGTAGCGTAAAACTAAAAATGCAAAACACAAAACAACAGCTTAAAACCTAAAATATTTTGAATTTTGCGTTGTTGTTTTTCGCTTTTCGCTTGCATTTTACGCTACGTCTATCACTAATTCCCAACATCTAACCCTTCAACAATGGACTTTCGCGCTTTAAAAGAAAAACTGTACCGAATGCTCTCAAACGATATTGGCATTGACCTTGGCACTGCGAACACGCTTATCTCGGTGCGCGGGTACGGCGTTGTTTTAAACGAGCCGTCTGTCGTTGCGGTAAATCAGAAAACCGGACAGGTGGTGGCGGTAGGGGCGCATGCAAAACAGATGATTGGGAGGACGCCGACACACATTGTGGCGATACGGCCTCTCGTTGACGGTGTCATATCGGATTTTGAAATCACGGAAGAAATGCTCGCGTATTTCCTAAATACCGTCCACCGCCTTTCTCCGAAGTTTTTACGCCCGCGGGTTGTTATCGGTGTGCCGTCCGGAATCACAAATGTTGAAGTGCGCGCCGTGCGTGACGTGGCTCTCGGCGCAGGCGCCCGCGAAGTGCATATTATTGAAGAGCCTATGGCCGCCGCGATAGGCGTTAATCTTCCGATACACGACCCTGTCGGCACTATGATAGTGGATATTGGAGGCGGCACCACCGATATGGCGGTGATTTCTCTGGGCGGCATTGTCCGGTCCAAGAACCTTCGTATCGCCGGAGACAGATTTGACGAGGAGATTGCGTCGTATATCAGGAACGAGTTCAAAATATTTATCGGCGAGCGTACGGCAGAGGAGGTCAAAATAGCAATCGGTTCGGTACTTCCCGGAGAGGCGCTTTCGGAAGCCGCGATTCGTGGGCGCGACCTTGTCACCGGGCTCCCCCGCGAGGTCATTATAACCGATAGCGATATTCGCGAAGCGATTGCAGGGCCTGTGTCACAGCTTATAGAAGCGGTGAAGGAAGTTCTTGAGACGACTCCTCCGGAAGTGCTTGCCGATGTGATGTCGCGCGGTATCGTTCTTGTCGGGGGCGGCGCGACGATGCCGGGCCTCGTGGAACTTTTTGAGCAAGAGCTCAAGCTCCCTATCCATATCGCCCATAATCCAATGACGGCAGTCGTGCGCGGCGCAGAGATAGTGCTTGAAAATGTAGACGCGTATCGGGAAATACTCATTTCCGGAGACGAAGAGTCCGCTTCAGTGGAATCGTAATGCTTATTCAAAATAAACACAGAAGTAATTATAGCGGCGCCATACGCGGCGTTCTCATCGTGGCGGCATTTTTTCTCGTGATAGGGGTAACTGTTGCGAGGGACGGGTTTACGCGTATTTTATTTGCCGTTATGACGCCGTTGTGGCGCGCCGAGCAGTCAGCGTTTGGAGGAGCGGATGCCCGCTTGTCTTTTTTCAGAGTAAAACAGGAATTGGTTGAAGAAAACAGGTCTCTTAAAGAGAAAAATATTTTTCTCACCGCAGAACTCTACACGCTCCCGATTCTCAAAAAAGAGAACCAAGAGTTGAGAGAAATCCTTGGCCGCAGACCACTTGACGGGAATTTTCTCCTTGCGCGGGTTCTTGCGCGCCCCAACCGTTCACCCTACGATACGTTAATTATTGACAGGGGGGAAAAAAACGGCGTCCGCGCCGGCGATGTCGCGACGGTGTATGGCGGAATCGCGCTCGGTACCATAGAGCGCGTGTATGCCGCATCGTCAGTTGTCAAACTTTTTTCTTCCCCCGGCCAAGAGATAGACGTGTTTATTGGTGAAGGGAACATTCCTGTTTCCGCGGAAGGCAGAGGGGGAGGGAATTTTAACGCGCGCGTGCCCAAAGGCATTGTTGTCCACGAAGGTGATTCCGTTCTCTTTCCGTCATCCGCGACCGCTTTTCTTGGTGTCGTCGGGGCGGTAGAGGCACTGCCGTCCGATTCTTTTCAAAACGTTTTTTTTCGCGCTCCGGTTAATATATATGAGTTGAAATGGGTGGAGATTTTACGGGGAGATGGGCGGGGTGAGGATAACGAGACAAGAATTTCTAATTCACCTAATTAACCCCAGTACCAGAGCGAAGCTCGGTACGGGGCGGGCCTAATTTCTGATAAAATCACAAAACTAATTTTGAATGATGAATTTCTAATTTTGAATAAATTTTAAATGACAAAGTGTTTGAAACATTACATCATTCAAGTTTGATTCAAAATTCAAAATTCAAAATTTGAAATTAAAAATTTAGATAGTCGGTCTTTTATTAGGTGAATGAGAAATTAGATCAATTAGAAATTTTCAACCATGCTCCGTCTTCTCGCCAATCTAACCATCTTCTCCTCCCTCATCTTTTTTCCATGGTGGGTTACCTTGGCGGTGGCAGTGGTTGCCGTTTTTTTGATTCCCTCATTTTATGAAGCGATGGTGTGGGCGATTATCGGGGATACGCTCTATGGAACGAAATCAGCGTTATTTTTTAATGTTCCGTTTGTGTTCACCCTGTGCGCGCTAGGGATACTTCTTTTGTCGGATCGGGTAAAGAAAATGACGAGATTCTATTAAGCAAAAAGCAACGAAACAAAGAAACAACAAAACAAGAAAGCAGAGAAGTGGAAAAACGAAGTGTTTTTTTGCTTAGGCGCGCAGCGCCGTATGCTTCGTTGTTTTTTTGACTTATGAATCCTCACTTTTATAATCCCCATCCTTTTTAAATGTTGAGTAAAACAAACAAACACCATACCACCATTGACCCCGATGAAATCTTTCTGGATTCTTCCAACCTGCCGCATTTTGACACGCATCAGTTTGAGGGGAGGCTTGAAAAACCGATTTCCAAAACAGCGCTGGTTTTCCTGCTCTTTTCTTTTGGTATCATTGTTATTTTGTCCATCGCGCGTCTTTCAAATCTTGAGCTGGTCCGCGGAGAGTTGTTCCGCGCTATCGCCGAAGGCAACAGACTTCTCCGGATACCTCTTTTTGCGGAGCGGGGAATAATCTTTGACCGGACCGGAAAAGAGATTGCGTGGAATGAACCGTTTCCGGGGATGGACTTTGCCGCACGCTCGTATGCGGAGGCAGATGGTCTTGCGCATACTCTCGGGTTTGTGAGTTATCCGGCCAAGGATTCCTCCGGTCTTTATTACAAAGAGAAATTTGAAGGCATGGACGGCATTGAGCGCGCCTATGACCGCATTCTTTCCGGCGCGAATGGCGTCACGCTCGTTGAGACCGATGCAAAAAATGAAGTGCGCTCCATGAGCTCGCAAACCCCTGTGCGCAACGGAGAGAACCTTGTTCTTTCCATTGACGCGCGTGTCACGGAAGAATTGTTCTCCCGCATAGAAAGCACCGCGCGCGAAGCCGGTTTCAGGGGGGGCGCTGGCGTGGTGATGGATGTAAAAACAGGAGAACTTCTCGCGCTCGCGAGCTTTCCGGGTTATGCATCGGACACATTGACCGATGGTGACACAAGCGGCATACAAGGTCTTTTAAATGACGAGCGCAAGCCGTTCCTAAACCGCGCGGTCTCCGGACTCTATACGCCGGGTTCAATAGTAAAGCCGTTCCTTGCGATTGCCGCGCTTCAGGAACAGTTGATTTCTCCCGATGATACGATACTAAGCACCGGCTCAATAGCGGTTCCCAACCCCTATCTTCCCGAAGAAGAATCCATTTTTCTTGATTGGAAAGCGCATGGCTTGGTTGCAATGCGTGATGCTCTCGCGGTTTCCTCAAACGTTTATTTTTATGAGATTGCGGGAGGGTACAAAGAGCAGAAAGGACTCGGTATCGGCAAGGTTGAGACGTATATGAACTTATTCGGTTTCGGGAAAAAGACGGGCGTAGATTTTTTAAACGAAGAATGGGGAGTAATACCGACTCCGCGCTGGAAAGAAGAAATATTCAAAGAGGAATGGCGGCTGGGCGATACGTATAATACTGCGATAGGCCAATATGGATTTCAAGTGACGCCTCTTCAGGCGGCCCGCGCCGTTGCCGCTGTCGCGAATGGAGGAAAACTTTTAAAACCAAAAATTGTCACAAAAATATTTTCTGACACGGAAACGATTACAGACGGGAAAGCGATATCTGTCAAGTGGACAGAGTTACCAATTGACGAACGGCATTATGCGGTGGTGAAGGAGGGGATGCGTTTAGGAGTTTTAAGCGGTACGGCGAAGGGTCTTGATATTCCTGCGGTATCAGTTGCCGCAAAGACGGGTACGGCGCAGCTTGGCACCACGAAGAAATTCGTGCATTCGTGGGTTGTCGGCTTCTTTCCGTATGAGAACCCAAAGTACGCGTTTTCTGTCGTGATGGAGCGCGGGCCAAGCGGAAACCTTGTCGGCGCATTATATGTCTTTCGCGGTGTTTTGGAATGGATGGCGGAACACACGCCGGAATATCTACATTAGGTTTTAGGTGATAGGGGTTAGGGTATAGAGAAAAAAACGAGGAAAAAATTTATTGACGAAAAATAAAATACCAGATACTATATACTAAATACTAGATACTGCATTATGTCTCCCGATAAAATATATCTCAGCAAAGAAAAATACGAAGAGATCAAGAAAGAACTTGAGTATTTAACGACAGTGCGCCGGCGCGAAGTTGCGGAAAAACTTGAATATGCGAAATCGCTCGGAGACCTCTCTGAAAATACCGAGTATCAGGAAGCGCGCGAGGACCAGGCGGGGACGGAGGAGCGCATTGCAAAGATAGAATTGCTCATCCGTTCGGCAGAGATTGTCTCGCGTGAAGCAGGGGAGACTATCTCTATCGGCTCTCACGTGACTCTAAAAAAGGATGGCGTTGATGAAAAAGAAACATACGAGATTGTCGGGGAAGAAGAGTCTGATATACCGCGCAAGAGAATCTCGCACAAGTCGCCACTCGGGCTTGCGATAGTCGGCAAAAGGAAAGGGGACGAGGCCGTCGTGAAAGCCCCCACTGGCGAGAAGCGATATAAGATAATAGACGTAGAGTAAAAATAATTGCAAAATGGCAATTCACTTTGAAATTTGCAATCTGAAATTTGAAATTAACGTATGGCTTCCTTAGACGAACTTCGCGAAGAACGTTTAAAAAAACTTTCTCTCCTTAAAGAAAGAGGTATCTCCGCGTACCCGGTGGAGACGCGGCGCGATACGGAAGTCTGTGAAGTGATTGCCTCATTTGACGACCTCCAGAAAAAGGATGTCGCGCTTACTCTTGCCGGCCGCGTGCGGACGCTCCGCAAGCAGGGCGCGCTCATTTTTTTTGATTTTGACGACGGCACGGGCGTTTTTCAGGGGCTCATTAAAAAAGACGAGATAGGCGACGCTCAGTTTTCTCTTTTTGATGAAACGGTTGACGGCGGCGACTTTGTGGAAGTTTCGGGAACTCTTTTTCTCACCAAGCGCGGCGAAAAGACGCTTGCAGTGAGTGTGTGGCGGATGCTTGCGAAGGCGCTCCGTCCTTTGCCCGACAAATGGCACGGGCTTGCGGACGTTGAGGAACGATACAGAAAAAGGTACCTTGACCTTCTTATGTCCCCTGAAGTCAAGACGAATTTCCTCCTGCGCTCCCGCGTTATCGCGTTTCTTCGCGCGCAACTTGACGGCGACGGCTTTGTTGAAGTGGAAACACCCGTGCTTCAGCCGCTCTATGGCGGCGCCTCGGCGGAGCCGTTCATCACGCATCACAATGCGTTGGACATTGGTTTATACCTTCGCATCTCTGATGAGCTTTACTTGAAACGGCTTCTCGTTGGCGGGATACCGAAAGTATACGAGTTCTGCCGCGATTTTAGGAATGAAGGGATAGACGCGACGCACAATCCGGAGTTTACCCAGCTTGAGTTTTATGAAAGTTTTTCGGACGCAGAAAAACAGATGCAATTTGTTGAGGGGCTTTTTTGCAAACTCTGCAAAAAGATTTTTGAGAATACGGTGATTACACATGATGGAAAGGATCTATCGTTCTGCGGAAGTTTTGAAAGAATTCCCTATTACGAAACATTCACGCGGTTTGCAAAGGTGGCTACTGTCGAAACGGCGTCCCTGGAAAGTCTTTTGAAAATCGCGCGCGATGCGGGGGCTGAAATCGGAGAAGAAGAGGGTCGGGCGAAAATTCTTGACGCGATTTTCAAAAAAGTAGTGCGCCCAAACCTGATACAGCCGACCTTTGTCGTGGATTATCCCGCGGAGATGCTCCCGCTCGCGAAGAATAAAACGGAAAATAGTGTTGACGCCTTTCAGCTCTACGCAGGCGGTGTTGAGCTCGCGAAAGCATTTTCAGAATTAAATGACCCTCTGGCTCAGCGTGAAAAGTTTTTAGCGCAAGAGGAACGCGGGAAAAAAGGCGAAAGCGAAGTTCAGCATTTGGACGAGGATTTCCTCGAAGCAATGGAACACGGCATGCCGCCCGCGGGTGGCGTCGGTATTGGCATTGACCGCCTCATGATGCTTTTGACCGATTCAAAAAACATTAGGGAAGTGATACTCTTTCCCACTTTGCGGCCCGTCAAAAAAGAGAAGTAGTCCGCCGGAGGCGGATCCGCCTCCGGAGGAAAAATAGAAAAAATCACATAAACATCGGCTCACGCTCCACGCGTGAGCCGATTTTCGTTTTGGTTTGACTACTGCCCTTGCAATAATTTCATCGTCGTCGTGTTGATTTTTGAGCGAGCCCGTCTTTTCCAAAGACATTGCGCAGTTCGGAGCGGGCATGGTGTTGCCGTTAGGCAAGGAGCGAAGGACGAGCATAGCGCACACGCCTCGCTGGGACGTGTGACGCGTGTCTTTGGAAAAGAGCGGGCGAGCGGACACTGTGGATAACTTCCCTATGCCGTGGTGGGAAAGTGGGATATAGTTTAATCAAGTGGGATGAAGTGGAAAACTCGCGGGCAAGGGGCGAAATACTCTATTTTTACTTTGCGGTTTTTATAGAGTTTCCTTTCTCTCTTTGTCCGCGGCGTTCCCACGAAAAAAAATTTAGGATTTAAGAAATAAGATTTAAGATTTTTCCGGAAAAGGGCGGCTTAATTTTTGTCGTCAGAAATCTTAAATCCTAAATCTTACATCTTAAATTCTAAGCATGCTCATTGGCGAATACCGGCACACAATAGATACGAAGAAACGGCTGTCACTGCCGGCGAAATTTCGGAAAGAGTTGGGAAAAAAAATCATCATTGCGCAGGGATTGGATAATTGTCTTTTTGTGTATCCGGAAAAAGGATGGGAAGTATTCTCGGCAAAATTAAAAGGACTTTCGTTGGGGCAGGCGGCTATGCGCAAATTTAATCGCTTCATGTCGTCTGGCGCAATGGATGCCGAGATTGATTCGCTCGGGCGGATTCTTGTTCCCGATTTTTTAAAAACATTCGCGGGGCTCAAAGAAAAAGTAGTGCTTATCGGCGTGAACGACCGCGTTGAAATATGGAGCGAAGAGGCGTGGGGTGCATACAAAAAACAAGCGGAAAAGGATGTGGACGCGCTCGCGGAAAAATTGGGGGAAATTGGAGCCGTTTAAAAATTTTGAATGATGAATTCTGAATTTCGAATCAAAACCTGAATGAACGAATTTTTAAAAATTAAATCATTCAAAATTTATTCAAAATTCAAAATTGGAAATTAAAAATTGTATGACATGGCTGAACACATATCGGTACTCCTTAAAGAAACTATTGATGGTCTTGCGCTCAAGAAAGGCGACATCGTGTTTGATGCAACCTTGGGCGGCGGGGGACACGCGGCGGCATTATGCGAGAAGATAGGACGCGAGGGGACGCTTATTGGCGTTGATTTGGATGAAGAGGCGGTGCGGCGCGCAAAAGAAAAGACGGCGACATGCGCGGCGACAGTGCGTTTTACAAAAGAAAATTTTAGAAATCTTGATAGTGTTCTTCAAAAAGAAGGAATCACGGAAATAGACAAGGCGCTGTTTGACCTTGGAATGAGTTCCTTGGAAATTGAAGCATCCGGCAGAGGGTTTTCGTTTAGGAGAGATGAGCCGCTCTTGATGACGTTTGATTCCGACCCCAATTACGGCGCGCTCACGGCGGAGAGAATCGTCAACACATGGACGGAAGAGGAAATCGCACGCGTTCTTAAGGAATATGGAGAAGAGCGCTTCGCGCGGCGCATTGCTCATACGATAGTTGTTCGGCGGGAGGAGAAGAAAATAGAACGGACAGGAGAACTTGCGGCGATTGTCTACGGATGTTACCCGGGGCGGCTACGGAGAGGCGACTCTCCCGCGAAAACGTTCCAGGCCCTTCGTATCGCAGTGAATGATGAACTGGGCGCGCTTGAAGAGGGACTCAAAAAAGCGACGGAGTGCCTTGCACCGCAAGGGCGCATCGCGGTCATTTCATTTCACAGTTTGGAAGATAGAATTGTAAAAAGGTATTTTCGGGAGATTGCGAAAGAGGGGCTTTGGAGCATCGTTACTAAAAGGCCGATCACTGCCGGAGAAGAGGAACTCGCGGCGAACCCGCGCTCCCGAAGCGCGAAGTTGAGAATCATAGAAAAAACATGAAAGATACCAATATACGAATTGTACGAATGATACGAATAACTACAAATGCGACATGGTGAGATATTCGTATCCATTCGTTGCATTCGTACTCATTAGTATATTTGTATCTTATATTCCATGTCCCTCTCCCTCACCCGCAAAATAAATACCCCCGAAAAACAGGCATTCTGGATGCTTGTAGCGCTGTTTCTCTTCGTGTTTTTTCTTTACGGCTATTTTGTTCAGATTACAGTCCATACCATTATTAATCGCGCAGACATGGTTAAAGACATGAAGGCCGTCAACCTCAAACTCGGAGAGCTGGAGTCGGAATATAATACACTGCGCAAAACCCTCACCTATGACTATGCCCGTGTGCTTGGTTTTAACGAATCGGAAAAGAAAACTTTTGCAAAACGGGCGTTAGTGGCGCAAAATGATATGAATGCGTTCTAAAGGACTTTGCCGTGGTTTTAACCAGGAGGGAGAGAGGCCCGCAGTATATTCTCTGCGGGTATTTTTTTAACATGAAAAATGGTAAGAAAAAGTAACTCGTAATTCGTAATTCGTACAAAGGAATCGCCACCCGTGTGTCGCCAAAGCCTTAGCGGCGGCGCAAGGCGACACCGCGTACGGATCACGGATTATTTAATTTTTATATTTTGTTTTTTATGATAAGTGATGTCTTTCCATCGCGGATACGGTTTCTTCACGCGGTCGTCTTTTTAGCAGGGGTTTTTTTAGTGGGGCGGCTCATTTTTGTGCAGATTATGCGCGGGGAGGCGTTCTCCAAAGAAGCGGATGCGCAATATGCAGTGCCGGTTGAAGACAATTTCTCGCGTGGGACAATTTATTTTCGCAACAAAGATGGCTCGCGCGGAGAGCAGGCGGCGATGCTTAAAAGCGGTTTTTTGCTTGCGATAAACCCGCGGGTAATCGCGGAGCCAAAGGAGGTTTTTGTTCGGTTGAAACAGTACGTGCCGGACACTGATGAAGCATCTTTTTTCCTTAAGGCCGGCAAAAAAGACGATCCGTACGAAGAAATTGCCCGCCGTCTTACGCCAGACACGGCTGCGGAGATTAAGGAGCTTCGTATTCCCGGAGTGTACGTCTTGGAAGAACAATGGCGCTACTATCCCAGCGATACTCTTGCAGCGCATGTGCTTGGATTTGTTGGTTTCCAAGATGAAGCGCTCGCGGGGCAGTATGGCGTGGAACGATACTATAACCATGTTCTGACGCGTGCCACGGAGGATATATACGTTAATTTTTTCGCGGAAATTTTTGCAAACCTTGAACACTCTTTTTTCTATGACGATGCTCTCTTGCGGGAAGGCGATTTGGTGCTTACTGTTGAGCCGGAAGTGAATCGGTTCTTGAGCGGCATCCTTGACGAAACATTTAAAAAATGGCAAGTTACCCGTGGTGGAGGCATCATCATAAACCCCTCTAATGGAGAAATATACGCGATGGAAGCGCGTCCGACATTTGACCCGAATACGTTCGGTGAAAGTGGCGGACTGGATTTTTTCGCAAATCCTCTTGTGGAGAATGTCATAGAGGTTGGTTCTATCATGAAGCCGCTGACCATTGCGTTCGCTGTTGATTCCGGCGCAGTTACTCCCCGAAGCACCTATTACGATACCGGCGTTGTTGAAATTGACGGAGCAAAAATTTCAAATTATGACGGAGTGGCACGCGGTACGACGCCTCTCCAGGAGATATTAAATCAATCTCTGAACCTCGGCGCGATATATGCGATGCGGCAGACAGGGAAAGAAACATTCGCTCGTTATGTGTTTGATTTCGGTCTTGGAGAAGAAACGGGTATAGACCTTCCCAACGAAGTTCCCGGTCTCACGGAGAACCTACATTCAAAAAGGGAAATTGAGTTTGCGACTGCGGCGTTCGGGCAGGGGATGGCGATAACCCCTATTGCCGCGGCTCGTGCCTTGTCAGCTCTTGCAAACGGGGGTATCCTCGTAACGCCTCGCGTTGTTGACCGTATTGATTATGCGAATGGCGCTTCAAAAGAGGTGGGATATCAAGACAAGAAAAGGGTTTTAAAGAAAGAAACATCCGAAGAGGTGACGCGTATGCTTGTTGAAACCGTGGACACGGCTCTTTCCGGCGGAAAGGTGAAGCTTCCTCATTGGAGTATCGCGGCGAAGACGGGGACCGCCGAGCTTCCGAGCCCTGGTGGTGGTTATTATGACGACAAGTTTTTACATTCGTTTTTTGGATATTTCCCCGCGTACAACCCCCAATTTTTGGTGTTTTTGTACAGCATCAATCCGCGAGGGGCGCACTTTGCTTCGGAAACGCTCACACTGCCGTTTATGGATATCGCGAAGTTTCTTATCAGTTATTACGAAATACCGCCCGACCGCTAATCGCGCCGTGGCGCGATTAGCGGTCGGGAAATTCAAATATCTAAATTCTAAATCCGAAACAAATCCAAAATTCGAATATCAAATGTTCAAAACACGGTTTCGGTCATTTGGACTTTGGTCATTCGTGCTTGTTTCGGATTTCGATATTCGTGCTTCGGATTTATTCAAACCAAGATGTTAAAAATTCTTGCGAAAAAATTTATTATTTTCCTCCTCACCCGTGAAGCCCGCCTCGTGCTCCTCCGCTATCGTCCGAAAATTATCGCGGTGACGGGAAGCGTTGGGAAAACGGCGACAAAAGACGCGATAGCGGCAGTGCTTGAGGGGAATTTTATTGTGGGGAAAAGCCCAAAGAGTTTCAACAGCGACATCGGTATCCCGCTTGCAATTATTCGGAGCGAAAAAAGCGCGTGGGGGAGCGCGTGGGGATGGCTCTTAACTCTCGCGCGCGGGTTCTTCGCGATAGTATACGCGCCGCAGTATCCGGAATGGCTCGTTCTTGAAATAGGTATTGATCGTCCGGGCGACATGGCGCGCTTCACACGCTATGTAAAACCCGACTGTGTTGTAGTTACGCGGTTCGGCGACACGCCGGTGCATCTTGAGTTTTTCCCGTCCCGCGCGGCGCTTATCAAAGAGAAATCGTTTCTTGTCAGCGCCGTGAAAAAAGACGGATTTCTCGTTGTGAATATGGATGACGTTGATGCGTACGAATTAAGGAAAGAAACAAGCGCAAAAATAATCACCTACGGAATGGATGCAAATGCGTTGTTTCGTGTTTCGTATGCGAAAATAGAGTACCGTAAGGAAGACAACTTCCCCGAGGGTATTCTTGCGAAACTTGAATATGACGGAAAGATGATACCTTTTTCGCTCAGGGGAATTCTTGGGCTTCATTATGTCTCATCCGCGCTTGCCGCATTTGCGGTCGGGAACGAACTCGGCGTCAGTGTGCTTGACGCGGCCTCGCGGTTAAAAACGCTGTCTCTCCCGCCGGGGAGGATGAACATTCTCGCGGGAATCCGTGGTTCCGTTATCGTAGACGATTCATATAATTCCTCTCCTGTCGCGGTTAGCGCCGCGTTCCGCGCGCTTAAAGAACTCGCTGTTTCTGGTAGAAAAATTATTGTTCTTGGCGACATGCTTGAGCTGGGCGCGGCAAGCGATAACGAGCACAGAAAGGCGGGAGAACGCGCCGCAGAAGTCGCCGGATATATGGTGACGGTGGGTGTTCGCGCGCGCCTTATGCGCGAGGGTGCTCTGGGGAAGGGAATGAACGCGGAACAGACGCGCCATTTTGATACATCCGCAGAGGCCGGCGCGTTTCTTAAAGAGTTTGTACGGGAGGGCGACGCGGTTTTCATAAAAGGTTCGCAGGGGGTGCGGATGGAAAAAGCGGTCGCGATGATTCTCGCGCATCCAGAAAAGAAAAAAGAATTGCTCGTCCGGCAGGAGAAGGAGTGGGAGGGGAAGATTTAAGATTTAAGATTTAAGATTTAAGATTTAAGATTTAAGATTTAAGAT
>CAZYWN010000004.1:0-21397 GCA_964651525.1 uncultured Candidatus Saccharibacteria bacterium
GCTCTAAGATTTATCGCCTTCGCGCGAACACCGTTTCGGGACTCACCGCAAACGAAGTTGAGACGCTGACAGTCGCGCTTCGCGCGGATACCACATATCCGTCTGCTAACGTAGGCACGACCCTTATGGGTACTGTTGCAGAAGTTGAGACGAATGCGGGCACGGAAGACAACTTCATCTGGACTCCGTTCTCCGCGACATCTCCGCAGACAGGCGCCAGCATCAACTCTCTTGATGACTGGACCAACGGCTATGGCGTTCCCGGCTATCCGGGCGTCGGCCAGAACATGCAGGTTCGTGTCTTCAGTCACTAAAAGGAAACCTTACCTGTGGATAACTTGTTTATAACAATAGGCAAGGACTGGCCTTGCCCCGTAGTAGAAATTGGCATTGCGCAAAGCGCGTTTCGTCAGAGACGAAACAATGCCAATTCTCACTACGGGGCTTGAGGAGACACGAAAAACACGGGTTTTCTGAAATTTCTTTGCGGTTATTTCAAAAACCTGTGCGAGTAACCTTTGTAAAGTTACTCATGACCTAAACCAAAACCCCCCGCGTTTAACGCGGGGGGTTTTGGTTGTTACAAAACACAAACTTAAGGAAAATGTGAGGCCTATTTTGCAAAACTTGACAAATTATGCTTTTAGTGTATAATGGAACAAGTATCACAGCAACGATAATTCACACCGATTGAGGAGGCACGCCCCTATGCACGCCAAAAACAGCTTGTTCATTGACACATTCCAGGACGCAGTCAAGAAGGCAGAAACACATTTCGGCCTCACGCCTCCCTTCACTCTCGACACACTCAAAGCGGCATACAAGAGGAAGTGCAAAGAACTCCATCCCGACGCCGGCGGCACGAATGCCGCCTTTCAGGAAATGCACGAAGCGTACCATTCGCTCGCGCGTCTCCAAGAAGATATCGGCGGGATATTCTCCGAATCGGGCGAAAACGGCGGCGCCAGTGGAACGGGAAAAAACGGGTTCCCGTACTTCACAAGTGACGGCACGCCGCTCACGGAGCTCGGCCTCGGGCTCGGGCCCCTAAAAAATGGCGCAGAGTGCGCCGAATGCGAGGGTAAGGGGTATAACCCCAAAAAGTATGCCCGCTACACGCATGTGGACTGCGAGCACTGCAATGCCCTCGGCGGTATCCCGAGAGAGTTTCCTTGCACCGCGTGCCACGCCACAGGAAAATTCACCCAGCGGCATACCGGACGAGTCGTTGATTGCAGGAGGTGTAAAGGAACCGGCGCGTTCAAACACCCGTACCTGCTGAACCGCTGTCCGTTCTGCCTCGGCACTCGTCGGCATATACAGGTCACATACGAGGACGAATACTACGCACGGTGCTGGAAGTGCAAAGGAACCGGGGAAACAGAGGTATGGAACCCTGCGCTTCCCAAAGGACGCGTGGCCGACACGGCAAAAGCACAGCGGCGAAAATAGCCGCGCCGGAAAACAACAAGACCCCAACTAAGCGAAAGCTTGGTTGGGGTCCTTTTTTTTCTTATTTCATTCTTCCACGAGTTCCCACATGTAATACGGTTTGTCAGGCAATTCTTCTGGCGTCTTCATGATTGAGTCACCGATAAGTCCATATTTTTTACATATTTCGTCAAAGTTACTATTCCACGTATCCCACCCTGGTCCAGGCCCCTTCCGAGGACTCTCATGCGAGTACCATTCGCGAATTGTATAGCCGGAATCAACTTTGCGATATTTTTTCCCTTCAAAAATTTTAACTTCTTCCTCTACATCTGGCGGTTTTTTTTCTGGTTTAGGCGCGTGTTCCATAACGATTAATTAAAAATAGAGAGAACCAACCAGTGAGCCCAAGCTGGATTGCGGGCGAAAGCCCAATGTTAATAAACGGTATGAGCGGCATAAGCGCGGTATACTCCCATCTGCCGGTTTGAAGCGCGAATATCTCAAGCCCAACGGCGAAAAGAACTCCGGCGATAAGCATAAACCATCGTCGGAAATGACGCGGCAAAACAAGAAACGCGAACGCGGCGAAAAGAGTGATTATCGCCGCGTCAAACAATGCCGCGCGGAGAAGAACAATCTCTGTAATGGCGCCGCTCTGATAATGAACATAGAGCGGCGCGTGAAGATTCTCCCATAAAAAATTCATGAGGAAACCTGCGAGAAAAATGAAGGTAAGATGACGCATTATTTAAACAACAAGATTATTTTTACCGAAAAGTTTTGCTTCATCTTTTTTAAGAAGCTTGATGAGCTCGTCAAAACAAGCGTGCACTTCGTGAGAAAAAGCAACCTTCTCTTTTTTGAAATTAACAAGCATTTGTATGGTCACCCCGTTCTCTTTCCATGTTCGTCCGTTGTCCAAATAAATGTTTAAGACGGGCTGTATTTTATCAAGAGCATACACAAAACGGCTTTCCGCGTCTTCTCTTTTTTCGTACCCCGCAATCAGTTCGTGCAAATCCCCAAACTCCGGAAATTCTTTTTGTAGTTGACGGATGGCTTTTTTCTCCCGCGCTTCTTTGCTATCGCGCTTTTTCGTGTCTGTGGTAAAGACATACGTATCCCCCGCGTGTACTTCAACAATATCGTGCACAAGCGCGTATTTTAAAACAAGGTCTTTATCAAGCGGAAGATTGTGGCTATCCGCGATATACCATGCGAGCATTCCGAGGTGATAACTATGCTCAACGTCGTTCTCCAATCGTTCTTCGCTGTTCACCCGAATGGTGCGGCGAACTTGGCGAAATTTGTTCAAGAGACGGAGGAATCCTAAAATTTTTTGCAGGTCTAACATAATACAAAAATTTTCACGAAAATACAAAAAGCACAGAAACACGAAAACGTGGTGTTTTAGTGTTTTGAGGTGGAGCCGCGTGTTTTTGTGTTTTCGTGATTAGTACCCCATTCATAAAACGTCACCGCCGCCGCCGCGGCAACATTCAGGGATTCACAGTTGGGCTTTATGGGGATGGAAAGCAGAATGTCGCACGCTTCGCGTGTTTTCGCGCGAATACCCACCGATTCATTTCCAAGGACAAACACCGCCGGCGCGTCAAATTTCTCATTGGTGATTGGCTGCGTTGACTCCCCTTCCAACCCGTATACCCAAAATCCGCGCTTCTTGAGGTCGCGCAGGGTATCATTCACATTGCCGATTACGACAAGCGGCACGCGGAATGCCATTCCTGCGGATACCTTGACGACAGCGCCGGTTATTGGCGCTTGGTTATGACGGGGAATTAAAACCCCGCCGATACCGAACGCCGCCGCGCTTCGTATGACCGCCCCGACATTGTGCGGGTCCTGTATCTCGTCAAGAACCGCGAGCGCGGTCTCTTTCCCCGCTGCAAGCGTTTTTACAAACTCGTCATACGGCGTGACGAGTTCTTCCGTTGCGACAAGCGCGACGACCCCTTGATGCGCCGCGTCTTCCGCGCCGCCTTTTTTCAAAGTCGTTCCCGAGAGCGTCCCCGCGCGTATGTCCTGTTTTTTGAGGAGTCCGCTCAACTCCGCGTCAATGATGTGTGCCGCAAGAAACACTTTCTTTACCGCGCGCGGTTTGTGAAGAAGCGCCTCCTTGAGCGCGTGTTTTCCGTAGATGTATACTGATACTTTTTCCATGATTGTCAATGATAGCAAATTATGTCATAATACTCAAATGAAACGGCTCCGAAAGAAAAAACGGGGATTCTGGGATAAGGAATACAAGAAAGGGGCGCATCTTGCCCTTTCTTCAACGCCAAGCGAGGACTTGCAAAAGTTCCTCCGCTGGTTTTTGCGCGAATACAAAACTCCCCTTCTTTCATCTCGTTCTTCTGTTTTAGACCTTGGTTGTGGCAATGGACGAAACCTCGTGTATCTCACAAAAGAGTTTGGAGTGAAAGGTATGGGGATAGATACTTCCCACGAGGCAATCGCGCAGGCGAAAAAAATGAGCGTGGGACTGCCGCTTTCATATGCAGTCCAATCGATTGGACTGCCGCTCTCCGTCCCCGATCAAAGTCAGGATTTAGTTCTTGATATGATGACATCGCACTTCTTAAACAAAGGAGAGCGCGCGAATCTTTATAAAGAAATCGCGCGTGTCTTGAAGCCGTCCGGCTGGCTTTTTTTAAAAACATTTCTGCTTGATGAGGACCATCATGCCGCACGGCTTCTTCGTGAACATCCGGCGGAAGAGCAGGGTTCATATGTCCACCCCGAATTCGGCGGCGTGGAGCACGTCTTCACCGAAGAAGAAATCCGCGAGGACCTCGCGCCGTATTTTGAAGTGGAGAAAATCACCAAATCACACCGCCACCGCGGCCCCAACGCGAAGCGCCGGAGCATGAGCATCTACGCGCAAAAAAGTTAACGCGGCTATTTTTCTGTCTGAAGTTTGTTCAAAATCTTTTTTACTTTTTCCAAGCTGTCCCAATCGTTCACGGAAATCGAGGTGGTTTTTTTACTTACTTTCTCACTCGCCATTTTCAAAGCAGCGACTTTCTTTTTTGCTTCCGAGGAAGACACGAGGTCGCTCTTGCTCAAAAAAACATACTCGCGCTTTTCCGCAAGTTCCACGTTAAATGTTGCAAGCTCATTTCTGATTATTTCATAGTCGCGCGCGGGGTCGTCGGATTCCGCGGAAACGAGATGAAAAAGCGTCTTCGTGCGCTCTATATGGCGCAGAAATTTCGTCCCCAAACCCTTGCCGCCGGAAGCGCCTTCTATGAGACCCGGAATGTCGGCGAGAATAAGCCCGTAATAGACGCCCAAAGCGGGCTCAAGCGTCGTAAAGGGATAGTTTGCCACTTTGCTTTTTGCTTTCGTGAGTTCATTCAACAAACTTGATTTTCCGGCGTTCGGGAGCCCTATGATGCCAACATCCGCGATGAGCTTCAATTCAAGCCGGATGGTAAAACGTTCGCCCGAAAGCCCTTCCTGAAACTCCGTCGGGCTCGTGTTTCGTGGCGAGCGGAACAAGAAATTCCCCTTCCCGCCGTGTCCTCCTTTCGCCACAAGGATTCTCTCGCCGACTTTCAGCACCTCGACGGTTTCTCCTGTCTCAATTTTTCGCACTACTGTTCCAACAGGAATCTTTAAAATAAGGTCTTCGCCCGTCGCGCCGTCGTTAAACTGCACTTTTCCGTTCTCGCCGTTTTCCGCCTTGATGTCTTTCTTGTATTGAAACTGGCTCAACGCGCCAAGGTCAGAGACGCCTTCAAAATAAATACTCGCGCCGTCTCCCCCGCTTCCGCCCGCAGGCCCCAACGCAAGCGCGTTCTTATTAAAAGCAACGGCGCCTCTCCCGCCGTTTCCCGCCTCTACTTTGATCGTGACATCATCTATTAACATAAAGATTCTTAGATCCCATTCGTCAGAGAAACGATTCTGTATCCGCGCAATTCAATCTCAGTAAACACTTCGTCAAGAACTGTTCCGGTGATGGTGTCGCCGATATGCATGAGATAAATCGTTCCCGGCGCAAGATTTTTCACTATGCGTTCTTTCGCTTGTAGTGCCGTGAAGCCCGCGCTTTCTTTCCAATCAAGAACGTCAACTGTCCAGTAAACCGATTGGTAACCGCTCTTTCCAGCCGCTTCCAGCACACGCGCGTTTCGCGCGCCGTACGGCGCGCGGAAATAGGGTTTGGTGGATTTCCCTGTCAAATTCTGAATAATAGCGTCTGTCCGCTCAAACTCTTCTTTAATCTTATTTTCTGACAAATCCGTTAGGTTAGGATGCGAATACGTGTGGTTAAAAATCTCATGTTCATCAACCGCTATTTTTTTCACCAGTTCAAGATTTTGTTCCGCGAATTTTCCCGTCAAGAAAAAAGTACCGACAACGCCGTGTTTTTTGAGTGTGCTTAAAATTGCTTCACCAGATTCCACACCAGAACCACCATCAAAAGTGAAAATGACTTGTTTTTGAGAGGAGTCGCCGCGGGCGATTTCCGTCTGCAAACCGCCCGCCGCGCGGGCTTCCGCCACGGCTTCTTTTTGAGCCATCGCCGGCGGCGCGGGTTGCGCTTCCTTATCCAACAGATATATCCCCGCCGCGGCAACAACAAGAACGGCAAATAGCGCGCCGTTTTTAGAATATTTTTTCATCACAAAAAGTTACCGCGGACACGAGGAGAGCCAATCCATCAGCTTTTTACGGTGTTTATCAATGGACCATTCGTCCTCATTCTTAAAAAGAGAGGGATGCGCCGCGCGGAATTTCTCCAAAAGCGCGAGCGACACGCGAGGAAATACTTCGGGAATATTTTCGTTATAATACTTAACAAAATCAGCCACAGGCATAGCGACCAAATTCACATCAGGGACTTCGTTCTTCATCTTCTTCATTGCCCAATGATACCATATATCGCAGAAACAATCAATCATTACAGCGTTCGCGTTCTTCTATACAGGAATCTTCCACGCGGCGTTTTCAAAATGCGCGGCAGAGTATCCGCCAGTGGGCATTCCGTCTGCGTCAAAAAAAGTGACATGTACCGCCGTCCGCAACGCCTGACCTTCCGGATAGCGGCCTTCCCGCATGTAGGAGTACTCTTTCGTTTCGCCTTCTTCTCCCGCAATTTTTATGTCCCACAAGTAGAGGCCCTCCGCGTCTTCGCGCATTCGCACTTCTTCAAACTTAATGTCCTCTCCTAATAACCTCTCAAAGATTGAGCGCACTTCTTCCACGGTTGGTGCCTTTTCCGGTCCTTTTTCGGAAGAGTGCATTTGTTTGGGAACTCCTTCAAAAGACATACTTTTGTTTTCAGTTGACCGATAACTATCGTGATTATTTTTTTGTTTGATTCGCCAGCGCCTGTAATTCCGTCTGCATGCGCCCTAGCTCCCCTTCGGTTTGGCTCATGCGGCTTTTTATCTGGTCTATTTCGGTTTGAATCTTGTTCGCCTCCGCTTCCAGTTTCTCCACGTCCCGTTTTTTCTGGTCCAGTTCTGATTTTTTTCTTTCTAAATCGCGTTCTTTGTCCCGCAGATTACTCTGTTCTTTTTCTAGTTCTCTTTTCAAACTCTCCAGCGCTTGTGTTGATGGGTTCATATAGTATTGATTTTGGTAATTGATAAAACCGATAAAGACAAACAAACACTACTCCGTCGTTTTTCCGTCAAAATGTTCCTCGTCCGCTTCCGCTTCTTGTTTCGTTTTGTGGACAACGCCATCGCGATGGTTTGGAGGAGAATATAAAGTGTAGAGCTTCATCGGCTCATTTTGAGATGTGTTGATGATATTGTGCTTCGTCCCCGCGGGGACAACCACCACAAAACCGTCGCCTAACACGTGTTCCGCGCCATCAAGCACCGCCTTCCCTTCGCCTTTTTCTACGCGGATAAATTGGTCAAGCTGATGCACCTCCTCGCCGATATCCTCCATTGGTTTCAAACTCATCACCACCAACTGCAGACGCGGGTCGGTATAGAGCACTTTCCTAAAATAATCGTTTTCAAGCGAGAGCTGTTCTATATTTGAAACGTAACCTTTCATATAACGCTATTGTAACACGGTCTACGGCAATATTCCGAAAAAAAGAGCGAGAAAAATCAGGGTGGGAATGCATGCAAACACGATAACTGTTTTAAAAAAGAGATGCACCGCCTCTTTCTTTTTTCCGTCAAGATACATTTGTAGCGGCTGACCGAAAAAAATATAGCCCTCAATCGCCGCCGAAAGCACCAAGAGCGAGAGCATTATGATGGGAATAAATATCGTCTTCTCCGCATCCGCAAGCGCAGAAGGAAGCCCATACTGAATGAGCGACACAATGCCTACAATATAAAGCACGGCAAACCCCGCATTCCAAAAAGGATTTTTTGTCATACTGTTTTTAATTTTAAATCCATTTCTTTTCTGTTAAAAAATTATTAACTTGGAAAAAGATTTTTTCGTGGCCTTTTGCGTTGGGGTGTAGGCCATCATCAAAATCTTGAACGTCCAACGGCTGGACGTCCAGAAATAAAATGCCCTGCTCGCGGCATGTTTCTTCCATTATCTTGCCGTACTTCTGGATGTTATCGTTAGTGTAATAAATATCAATCCACGGTACGGGCATCGTTTTATTTTCATCGCAATTTTTAAGGTCCATGAAAATAATGTTGTGCGTAATATTTTTTGCTCGCCTGATGATTTCCTCAATGTTCGCTCTGAACTTATCTGGCGCCACCAGATAATTTCCTGCAGAATGTGCGTAGGCTGCATCATTGCCGCCAGTTTGAAATATAATCGCATCCGCGTTCCTCACTTTCGCCTCATTCTCAAATCGTTCAAGAATAGTGTCAGTCGTACCACCGGAAATACTGCAGTTGTATATCTCAACGTAATTGTCGCTCTCACGTTTTGCAACATGAAACCAGAGACGGTTTACCCACCCGCCCTTTTCCATATCCCATGCACCCCATGCGGTGCTGTCTCCAAATATGCAAATTGATGCGATATTTTTATCCATATTGACATTGTACTAATATTTTACCAGACACTTTCGTATCTATAATATACTTACAAACTTGAGATTGTAAGTATGTTGTTAGTGTGTTGTTTGAGAATGTTGAAATGACTGCAAAAACCGAACAAACGTTTTCCCGTACGGCGAAAGCGAGTGCTCCACGAACTTGCCACGGTATTTCTTGTTTACTAACCCTGCGTTCATTAAGCGGCGCGTGTGCTCGCTCAGAGTTTTCTTGTTCGCGCCCAGCGATTTTATTATACCATCAAGCGTGATGCCGTTATTTTTTGACACCAAAAGGAGTATCTCAATACGATAATGGTTTGACATGCCCTTAAGATGCCGCTCCATTTGTTTCGCTGTTTTTATTTTTCCCATATACACAATGAAAACAAAACATCCTTATAATCTCAAGTTTGTTGGTATGTCATAAGTATGTGTTACCTCCATGCATGATTTGGGTTAGAACGCGTCTCGGTCGCCCTAGCGCCATAGGTACTCTAGACACCCGGCGTGTAATGTGTTTGCTGCCGGACTTGGAACGCTCACTGCTCGCTTCGCTGCGCTTTGGAACCGTGCGGTTCCAACGCTTCGCTGCCTCCACCACGGGGAAACCAGTTTCCCCGACCCCCTTCTCGTTCGAATCCAAGTCCGCCCGTTTCTCGCTTCGCTCAAAACTGCCGGACTTGGATTCGAACCAAGATACTCGCCTCCAAAGGGCGATGTCCTGCCATTAGACGATCCGGCAATATCTAAAATTGCATCATAATTCTACTGAAAAATTGAACAAAAATCAACGCCTCAACGGAAGTACCCGTTGAGGCGTTGGATTGAAAGAAAGCGGCGATGCGCCTATGTCGGAAAAAGGTCGGGGTGTTCCGCTTTCCACTGGAGCCATTTCTGCGGCAACAGGTTCTCGTCATGGTCCATCACTTCCACGAGAGTATGCGGACGATAATTTTCGCCGACCGAATTCGGGCAGAATAGTGGGTCGCGCCACGTTCCTCTGCGATAAAACCAGACGCCACTTTTTTCACTCAATCCTTTACGGAAAATCACCGTATTATGCCCGGGTTCCCGTGGAAGCGCTTTGTCCGCCAGTATGCGCTCTGCCGCTCTTTCAAGATACATACGGCGTACCTTGAACTCGCAAAAACTCCTCATTTGCCGCAGTTCGTGGTCGGCAGGCATTTCCGATTCCGCGTCAAGCGAGACGATCCAATACGTTGCCGGTGAGAGAGAATCAACGGGGATGCCGAATTGTTGTACATGCTCCCTTTGCTCTGCGGTAAGTTCATGAGGCATGGCTTTTCTTCGTTTGTGTGTAGTTTTGGCTTCTTCTTTGCTTCTGGTTATAATTATACTATTGAAATCTAAATTGTCAAATAGCCACGCAGGAATACCTCCTGCAGGCAGGACTAATTCCGCGGCTCACGCTTTTATTCATCCGCAAGCAGTTTCATCAGCGCAAGTTCCAGAGGTATGTGCGGAAGATAGGCGCGCCCTATCCCCGCATGCGCGTCCAAAAGCACGAGAAGCGTACGCGAATTGATTTCTTTTGTTTTTTCTTTTGCGTATAGTTTGTATCGCGCAAGCTCTTCCGGAGTGAATTCCTCTGCCGCTTTTCGTTCCGTCTCAGGCACATACCGCAGAAGAAGCACTGTGCGCAGACGCTCAAGCGCAAGTTTTGAAAAAAGCTCAAAATTCGCGTTCGCTTCCGCGAGCCGGTCTATAATGAGAAGCCCAGCCCCAAGATTGCGTTCTGCGATTGCAGTGACAAAATCGTTTACCACGGCACCCTGCGGCGCATGGGTGATTTTTTCCACAAAATCGCGGCTGATTTTCTTTCCGTTACCCAATGCTCCGAGCACTTTTTGAAGAACACCGTGCGTATCGCGGAATGAACCGTCTCCTAAAAGCGCAATGAGGTCAGATGCCGCATGCTCTACCGCAAACCCTTCTTTTTCCGCGACTCTTGCAACCATTTTTGTAAGCAACGCGCGTCCTGGTTTTTTAAATTGAAATGTCTGACAGCGCGAGATGACGGTATCGGGCAGTTTCTCGGCGTCGGTTGTCGCGAGAATAAACACCACATGCCGCGGCGGCTCTTCCAGGGTTTTTAAGAGCGCGTTAAAAGCGGGGGTGGTCAGCATGTGCGCCTCGTCTATGATGTAGACCTTATAGGGAGATTTAAAGGGAGTGGTTTGCACCGCCTCGCGAAGCTCGCGCACATCGTCAATCCCGCGGTTTGAAGCAGCGTCTATTTCATAAAGGTCTTCTGGCGCGCATCCGATTGAGCGCGCGAATATGCGGGCGGCGGATGTTTTCCCCGTCCCGCGGGAACCGGCGAAAAGATACGCGTGCGCGGGAGCGCCTGATTTCGCAATCGCCTCCAGCGCAGAGACAATATGCTCTTGCCCGAGCATTTCCTTAAATATCTGCGGGCGATATTTTCTGTACAACACAAACTCGCTCATAGGGGTACTATAGCATTTTTATTAAGAACGACCTCTTCCGGAATAACAGGGGCTTGTCCGTAAAAAATTATCCCGTTTCTGTATGTTTCTTTACGAGGGTTTCCCGATGGAAAAAACCCAACAACTACGCGCGCGCCGGCATCTATCGCGTGATGTGCGAGTTCAACCTTACGTTCTTGCGAAAAGGTACTCTCTCTGCCGCCAAAGGAGATGCCAACCACAAGATGGTCAACCGTGCGCGCGGCATCGCTCACATGCGCGGGAAAAAGCGGGTCCTTCGCGGATAAGAGCGACGGCAGATACTCGTCTTTCGCAAGCCATTCGGGGCCCTCGTCGGAAAAACTCAAGAAACCAACCGTGACTCCTCCCTGTTCTATGACAGCCGGCTTTCCCTTACCGGACGCATCTTCGCTTCCGCCAACGACAAGGAAACCCTTCTCTTCCAGTATCTTCATGTTGTCGCCGAATGCGCTCCTTCCCCAATCGCCCGCATGCGCATTCGCGACGTTTATCACATCAACCCCCAATGTTGCAAGTGTGGGAAGAATCTCTTGCGGCATACGAATTGCGGTATCCCCCGCGATGTTATATCCCGTGTCCGCGATAACGCCGTCCACATTTGTAAAAAGAGCATCATATGGCTTCAAATAGAGAACATCATCAAATATCCGCGAGACATCTTGCGGCATATCCGCTGCGCGCGGCATCCCGAAAACCGCAAGTCGAAACTCTGGCGATTCTTTCTCTTTTTCCTTTAGGTATTTTTCGGCTTTTTTCCTGAACACATCGGAAAACCCCGTTTTTTTGTACAATGTTTCCTTGCCGCTTTCCTTGAGCAATGTAAGCACATCTCCTTCGCGATTGTGGCTCCCCAAAAGTACGACAGCGACACGCCGTACTTTTGTTTCACTGACAGGGAGGGCAAACAAAGAAACCGTCGTTTGGGCCGCCTCGTCGGTGTAGCCATTTTTTGTTCCGATAAGATAGGGGTTGCCATCGCGCACGAACTCATTGTTGTTTCGCCATCTGCGCGCCCCTGTGCGAAAGTCGTTCGCGGACGCTTCAAACGCGGGAGTTTTTGAAATAGCGAGAATGTCGGCGTGGTTTTTTCCTCCGGAGGAGGATCCGCCTCCGGCGGATACGAGAAATTGCGAAAAAAGAAAAAGGTCGCGCGCGGTTGACGTGTTCCCAAACAAAAGTCCGGAGGGGTCTTTAAATGACGTGCGGACAAGCCCTAATTTTTTCGCAAGCGCGTTCATCGCGGCGATAAACTGTTCGCGTCCCACTGTTTCTGCAAGCGCTTCCGCGGCATCATTTGACGATTCAATGAGAAGCGGATACAAAAGTTCCTGTACAGAGAACTCATCACCGCTGCGCAATTCCCCGCTTCCGCCATAGGTGGCGAGCGCGCGCGGAGAAATGCTCACTATTTTTTCCGGTGGGAGCATCTCTTCCGCAACGACAGCCGTGAAAAGTTTTGAAACGGACGCGATGGGCAGCACAAGGTCGGGCAATTTTTCAAAAAATATCTCCCCCGTATCAAGGTCGGCGGCAAGCGCCGCTCGCGCGGAAATGCGTTGAGATGCGCGAGGTGATGCCGCGCTTTCCTCACGGAGCACTTCATCATAGTTCACGGCGCGGTTCTCGGGGATTTCATTCAAAACAATGATTTCAGTCGCCGTATCGGCAAAACCAAAAAGCTCCGCCGCGTCTTCTGACTTGAGTATAATCCCTGCCTGCTCCTCCACAGAGACGCCTGCCGCCGCACTTTGTCCGCCAGATCCCCCTCCTTCCGCGCGGATAAGACCGTTATCGCCGAAAAGAATGGCCTTGGGGAAAGATGCCTCTGCAAGCGGTGAATAGTGCTCTGCCTCACGCGCTTTGACAATGTACGCGCCTTGCGGTACCCGCCAAGGAGAAAACTTGTCGGGGACGGCGACTGCCAAAAAGTTCTTCAAGAACTGCCCGTTTTCGTAAAGCGCAAGACTCCTGTTTTCAAGGTCTACGCGAACGGCTTTTCCCTGGAGAGGGATGGACACAACGGGTATGTTTTTTGCAGCCGTTGTTGTTTCTGGCGCTTTTTCGGAGATGTCTTTCACAGCGACCTTTTTTGAAGCTATGAGAACAAACCTCCTCGCATTGGCAAGCGCATCCGTAGAGAGCATCTCCACGGTAGAAAAAATGCCGGCACTCAAGGAAACACCCACGAGCATCGCGAGGCCGGACCAAAGAATAACGGATATGAGGTTGTGGTGAGGAGAAGGCACGAGAAAAATTTCTAATTCATCTAATTTCTAATTCACCTAATAAAAGACCGATTATCTAAATTTTTAATTTCAAATTTTGAATTTTGAATCAAACTTGAATGATGTAATGTTTCAAACATTGTGTCATTTAAAATTTATTCAAAATTGGAAATTCATCATTCAAAATTAGTTTTGCAATTTTATTAGAAATTAGGTAATTAGGTGAATTAAAAATTTATTTATAAAATATCCTATTCTCAAACCGCGCGTCTAGAAATTCGTAAGGATTTTTTTCTGCAGAATAGAAAAATTCTTTTTGAAGCGGCTCCGTATCAAGGGCGGCAAGGAGATTAAAGAGGACCGTGTGAAAATTCTGCGTGAGATGGAATGATAAACGAAGACCACTCGGGAAAAAGAAAGCGGCATCCCCTGTTTCTTCTAAAATAAGTTTCTCCGGCGGCATATCTGACGCGCGAAGCGCGTCTCTAAAAGCAATAATGCGTTTAAAATCATCAGGGGGAAGAAAAGAAAAGCCTATCGGCGGTTCGTATTCACGAGACTCTAAGATATTCTCTCCGTTCATTTTTCCGTAGAGTTCAAAATAAACAGCGCCCGAGAAATAAGGGGCTCGGGCGAACGCCACGCCCAACGGGTCAAGAAAATAACACTGTGCGCGCGCGTCTTTTTCTGGTAGAGCAGGGCCACACCACAGATATGAAGGCACACGCTCTTCTACTTTCACTCCGAGCTCTTGAAAATTTACGCGATACACGGAAACACTCGCGAGACGGGGAAATGTCTCCACGAGTTTCCTTTCTATGTTCCGTCGCGGATACAGGAAACTGTTTGCCCGGTTAAAAATCTTGAAATAAGAACCGGCGAGCTCTGCATCCACAATTTCACGGATATCCCCTTCGGCAACTGCTCCCGCGCCTGACACGCGCACTATGCGCAGACTTATTTCTTCGCGATATGACGCCCACGAGAGCATCATGGCGCCTCCTAAAAAAAGAAAGACGCCCCCCAACAGAAAATAGACAAAGCGTTTTTTTGCCCGCTCTGTCCGCTGGACAGAATGCAAACGTTTTTTGAAAAGAAACATACAAGCAAAGAAGCACACGGCCTTCGGCCTAAGCAAAGAAGCACACGGCCTTCGGCCTAAGCAAAGAAGCACACGGCCTTTTGCTTTTTGTTTTATTGCTTTTTTGCTTTTTTGATTCTCTCCTTCCCTCCCATATACGGTCGCAAAATCTCCGGTACCCTGATGGAGCCGTCTTCTTCTTGGTTGTTTTCCATGATGGCGATAAGCGTTCTGCCGATGGCGAGCGCCGTCGCATCATTCATGTGCACATATTCCACGGTGCCGTTTTTGCGGCGCACGCGGATGTTCAGCCGTCGCGGCTGGAAACTGCCGATAAGGTCGGCGCTGTGCGTTTCCCGATAGGTATTCTGTCCGGGCATCCACGTTTCTATGTCAATCTGGCGCTGGTCGGGAAAGCCCATGTCGCCCGTGCAGACAATAACTACCTGATACGGAAGTCCGAGCTCCTGCAAAAGATGCTCCTGAACGGCGACGAGAAGATTTTGTTCATCCATTGACTGTTCGGGGAGACAAAATGTTTCCATCTCAATTTTATCAAACTGGTGCATACGGAGGATGCCCTTCGTGTCCTTGCCATAACTCCCCGCCTCGCGGCGAAACGCCGTTGAGTAGCCGACATACCGAAGCGGCAAGTTCTCCTCGCCAATAATTTCGTCCATGTGCATCGGACCAACAGAATGCTCCGCGCTTCCGACAAGATAGAGGTCATCTTTTTCCAGGTGATATTTGTCTTCCGGAGGGTCAAGCCGCCCCATGCCGTTCAAAACCTCGGGACGCACCATAACCGGCGGAACGATGGGGATAAAAGGCCTCGCGGAAATGGCGACGCCGAAATCCTCCGCAATCGCGGCAACTTTTTTTTGGTCGGCGAGTGTCCCAAGCACCCACTGGATAAGCGCGAACTGCATAAGCGCGAGGTCGCCTTTGATGTAGGTAAAGCGCGCGCCGGACACTTTTGCCGCGCGTTCATTGTCTATGACGTCCAATTCCTGACCTAAGTCCCAATGCGCTTTCGGCGTGAATGAAAAATGCGGCTTTTCGCCAATCTGGCGCAAAACCTGATTTCCCGATTCATCGGGGCCGATTGGCGTATCGGGGGAAGGAATGTTCGGTATTTGAACAAGAAGATTATGAAGATCCCGCTCGATGTTTTTTAATTCTTCTTCAAGATTTTGCGACTCTTCTTTGATTTTTTTCCCTTCTTCTATATTCCGCGCTTCGGATGCTTCTTTCCGCCGCCTGTTCAATTCATCCCCCGCGCTTCGCAGCCGCAACCGCTCCTCGTATAATGCGCCGATTGTATCCAGGTCAATCGGCTTCCTGTTTTTGTTTTTGAGCGCGTCACGGACAAGTTCCGGATTTTCGCGGATGAATTTGATGTCAAGCATAAAATGAAAGATACCAATATACGAATGGGTACGAATGATACGAATGGCTACAAATGTGACGTTTTAGATATTCGTATTCATTCGTTGCATTAGTATTCATTAGTATATTTGTATCTTTCATTCTACCACTCCTGCTACAATCTATCCAATGGATTCTATTAAAGTACTCACACCTGCTGAATACCCTTCCGCCCTCCGCGAAATCCCCGAGCCGCCGAAAATGCTTTCTATTATCGGGGAATTGCCGCCGGAAGACGCGTTGTGGCTCGCGGTTGTCGGTTCGCGCCGTTTCACTTCGTACGGCAAAGAAGTGTGCGAAAAGATAATTGGTGAGCTCTCGGGACAAAACATTGTCATTGTTTCCGGTCTTGCTTTGGGAATTGACGCCATCGCACACCATGCCGCGCTCGCTACGGGATTGACGACAGTCGCTATCCCTGGCTCTGGGCTTGGCGAAGCGGTGCTCTATCCACGGACACATCTCACGCTCGCGCGGCATATTGTGGAAAAAGGCGGCGCGCTTCTTTCTGAGTTCCCGAACGATTTCCGCGCCACCCCCTTCTCTTTCCCGCAGAGAAACCGCCTCATGGCGGGCATCACGCGCGGCACGCTTATTATAGAAGCAGGCGAAAAATCGGGCACCTTAATCACCGCGCGGCTCGCATTGGATTACAATCGCGATGTGTTCGTCGTCCCCGCATCCATTTTTTCGCGCAATTCCGCCGGTTCAAACCGCCTCCTGCGACAAGGCGCCGCTCCCGTCACCTGCGGCGCGGATATTTTGGAACAGTGGGGAATCGTAGAAAATGAAAAATGCAAATTTCAAAATGCAAAATTATTAGAAGAGTGTTCGGATGAAGAAAAAAAGATACTCTCGCTCTTAAACGAGCCGCTTCCGAGAGACGAGATTATCCGCACGCTCGGCATGCCCGTTCACGAGGCAAGCGCGCTTCTCTCCGCAATGGAAATCAAAGGACTCATTAAAGAATCAATGGGGGAAATCCGGTTAAGTATTTAGTATCCCGAACCAGAACCTGCGGTTCGGTACGGGACAGGTCTGGTATTTTGTATCTAGGGGAAATATATCCGCACTTTTATAGATACTTTATATACGGACGGTCGTCCGTATATAAAGTGTGCGCCATTGAAATTCTGCCGTGGACAAAAAAGCGCGCTCACATGATATTTGCTATACTTTTAGGAGGTGTTCGTTGAAAAACTTGACAAAATATATTTTTAGGTGTACAATTACATATAGAAATACGCACGGAATACAACAATGAATTTTTTGACTTCTCATCTAAATAGAAAAGGAGGAGCGCATGCGCTCACTAGCACTGGTTGCTGTCTCTCTTTGCATGCTTCTCCTCTCGGCATGCGATATTGAATTATTCAAAGTCCCGGATGTCCACCCTTACAGGGAATCTCGGTACGCGTCGGATACCCCTGGAATTTATGTCGATGGGCGCCTCATCGCGTACATGAAAGAGGTATTGACCGCGTATGTTCCCGATGGCGAGTTTTCCGAACTCGCGATTGAGCTCACGGCTTCAAATCCTCCTTCTTCTTCAAGCGTTTCGCAAAGCGTGAACAGTTCTTTGTCTTTGCCGAACCCGACCGACCCGCTTCCCCCCGGCGATGTCCTCTGGCAACCATGGTGGAATTTGGTTCCGGGTTGGCGGCTCACGACGCCGAACAAAGTAATCATTTCATTTTTCCACGACCCAACGTGGGAATTTGAAACTATTCTCGGCGCCGCGTTTTCGGCATTCGCCGCGAGTCAGAGCGCCGAAACAGCCTTTCCTGCCGGAATTACCGTCTCAGATGCGCTCACGCAACGTCTCGCCACTCTCTGGGACGAGACGAAAATCTGTTCCGGCTATCCACAAGGAGAATTTGGTGATTTGGCAGTATACTTGATGCCACCGGTGTTTCCTTGCGGCGACGAGGCATGTAGCGGATACTTCTCTGCCCAAAATCTCCTTAAGACGGGAGACCAGGAGTGGATCGTAAAGCATGAATTTATCCACTATCTCCTCTGGAGGAATACGGGGGATGCAGACGGGTCCCACACGAACTCGTTATTCAAAGATTGTGTATTTGACTGACCGTTAGTCTCGTCAAAAATGTCAAAGCGCGAATCACTCATACTGTGATTCGCGCTTTTTTTTGATTTGACAAAATGAGTATTTCGTTTGCAAAAAGATATATAGTATAGTAAAGTACAGTGTCTGCCGTACGTCATAAATATACTCAATACTAAACCTGTCCCGTTTTACCGAACCGCAGGTTCTGGTTCGGGATACCCGATACGCGATACTCTAAATTATGAAATTACTTATCGTTGAATCCCCCGCGAAATCAAAGACCATCTCCAAATATCTTGAGGGAGAGTATACGGTGACCTCATCGGTCGGCCATATTCGCGATATCCCAAAAAGCAATAAAGATGCGATAGACATAGAGGCGGGATTCGTTCCGAACTACCAGATTATTCCGGGAAAAGAGCGCGTGGCGGCAGAACTCAAGTCACTCTGCAAGAAAGCTGACGATGTAGTGCTCGCCACCGACCCCGACCGCGAGGGTGAGGCGATCGCGTGGCACATCGCCCAAGTCTGCGACTTGGGAAGCACGAAGCACGAAGCACGAAGCACGAAAATCAAACGAATTGTTTTTCATGAAGTGACGAAAGACGCCATTGTGGAAGCATTGAAGCATCCACGGGATATAGATCAAAACTTGCGCAAAGCGCAGGAGGCGCGGCGCGTTCTGGACCGGCTCTTCGGCTATGACCTTTCCGCCCTTATTTGGAAAAAAGTGCGCTACGGATTGTCCGCGGGGCGCGTGCAATCCCCCGCGCTCCGCATCTTGATGGAGCGCGAACGGAAAATCCGCGCATTCACCCCGAAAGATTTCTGGATAATCACCGCGAATACGAAAATAAACGGAAAAACACCCCTCGTCCTCACGTGCGCCGAAAATCCGGAAAAAGAATCCGAAGCGCTTCGCATCGTGAAAGAAGGGAAAGAAAGCGCGTGGAAAGTGAGAGATGTGGAAGAAACTGCCGCAAAACGTTCCGCTCCGGCCCCATTCACCACCTCAACACTTCAACAAGCAGCGTCAAACCGTCTCGGTATGGCTCCGGCGCGAACGATGCGCATCGCGCAAACCCTCTATGAAGCGGGGCACATCACCTATATGCGGACCGACAGCACGTCCCTTTCCACGGGCGCACAGAAAGAAATAGTTGATTTTGTCATAAAAGAATACGGCGCGGAATATGCTGAGCCACGCATCCATAAAACAAAGAGCAAGAACGCGCAAGAAGCGCATGAAGCAATCCGCCCCACGCATATCGGCAAACAAACTGCCGGCGCCACCCCCGAACAAAAACGGCTCTATGCGCTCATCTGGAAACGCGCTGCATCTTCGCAAATGGCTGACGCAAAAATCGCGCGAACGAAAATCACCGCGGGAACCGAAAAAGGCGGCATCCCCGATTTTTCAGCTCTCGGCGCGCGGACGGAATTTCTCGGATGGCTCAAGGCCGACCCCGATGCGCGAGGAGAAGATGTGGAACTGCCAAAAGTCTCTGCGGGAACGGCGCTTACTCTTGTCAGCATACAAGAAGAAAAAAAGCAGACCGAACCGCCGAACCGCTACACCGAAGCGGGGCTTATTAAAGAACTTGAAAAACGCGGCATCGGCCGGCCGTCAACCTATGCGGCGATTATGAAGACGCTTGTTGACCGCGAATATGTGCACCGTGAAAACCGGACGCTTCATCCGACAGAACTCGGAGATGTCGTGGACACATTTCTTGAAGAGAATTTTATGGACTATATCAGCGATTCCTTCACTGCGGAAATGGAAGATAATCTTGACGAAGTGGCGCGAGGGGAAAAGGACTATGTAAAACTTCTCAAGGATTTTTATGGCCCGTTTTCTAAATATGTAAAAGAGAAGACAAAGACCATCGGCAAGCTGACGAACCTCGGAAAAGCGCCGGCACACATGCGGTGTCCGAAATGCGGAAGCGGAATGGTGGTAAAGCTCGGGCGCGGCGGCACGTTCCTCTCATGCGAACGATTCCCCGACTGCGACGGCGCGCGCACAAAAGAAGGAGCGGTGGCGGAATCACGGCAAGAGGCAAAAGAAACCGGCGAAGTATGCCCGAAGTGCGGGACAGGGAAGCTCGTGGAACGCGAGGGAAAATTCGGAAAATTTGTCGGGTGCGCAAACTATCCGAAGTGTAAATATGTTAAAGAGAGTGAGGAGGAGAAGAAAGCCGCTAACACAGGCGTGAAGTGCCCTGAATGCAAAGAAGGGACGCTCGTGGAGAGAAAAGGACGATTCGGCGTGTTCTATAGCTGTTCCAACTATCCAAAATGCACATTTGCGATAAAAGCAAAACCAACCGGAAACATCTGCCCTCTCTGCGGCGCGTTAATGATGCAAGGAACGAAGACGATACCGGAACGGTGCTCCAATAAAGAGTGCCCAAACCACAATCCGCATAAACTCAAGAAATAACCCTCCTTCCGTAATCATAAAACAGGTACGGCGATGAACGACTCCACTTTAAAAAAACTCCTCGCCGCTCTCAAAAACCCGCAACAGGGCGACGCGGAGCTTGTAACACTGGCGTATGAATTCGCCGAAACGGTCCATAAGGACCAGAAACGACTCTCCGGAGAACCGTATTTTTCACATTGCGTCGCC
The DNA here is from genome assembly GCA_964651525.1 of uncultured Candidatus Saccharibacteria bacterium. GTDB lineage: Bacteria > Patescibacteriota > Minisyncoccia > Phycocordibacterales > UBA2135 > CAZYWN01. Next base: position 20,367 of record CAZYWN010000004.1, read on the forward strand.
GTTGCGGAACAGCTCGCTTCGCTCGGAATGGACGGGCAGACAATTGCCGCGGGGCTTCTTCATGACGCGCATGAAGATGGCGCGGTGCCGCTCTCGGAAATTGAAAAACGCTTTGGTAAAGAGGTCGCTTTCCTTGTGGATGGCGTCACGAAACTCGGGAAATATAAATATCGCGGCGTCGTGCGCCACGCGGAAAGCTTGCGGAAATTGTTTCTCGCGGTATCAAAAGATATGCGGGTTCTCGTCATCCGTCTCGCCGACCGCCTTCACAACATGAAGACGCTCTCTCATGTGCGCGAGGACAAGCGCCGCCGCATTGCGCTTGAGACGCTTGAGATATACGCGCCCATTGCAAACCGCCTCGGCATGGGACGCATCAAAGGCGACCTGGAGGACTACGCGTTCCCGTATGTGTTTCCGAAAGAACACGCATGGGTTTCAGCGCTCCGCAAAGAGCGCGCGAAGAACGCGACAAAGCGTCTGGAAAAAGTGCACCGCGACTTGCACATGATGCTTCGTGAAGAATCAATAGAGGTCATCGCGGCCGATTACCGAATAAAACACTTATACAGTTTGTACAAAAAACTTCTCCGTTATGATAAAGATATAGAAAAAATATACGATATCGCGGCGCTCCGCGTCATTGTCCCTACCGACACCGACTGTTACCGCGTACTTGGACTTATCCATAGTTTATGGCAACCGCTTCCCGCGCGCATCAAAGATTATATCGCGACACCCAAACCAAACGGCTATCAGAGTTTGCACACCAGTATTTTCACCGGCGACGGCGGTATCGTTGAAATTCAAATCCGCACGCAAAAAATGCACGAGGAGGCCGAATACGGAGTCGCGGCGCATTTTTCCTATAAAGAAGGGATGCGCCATGCCGGGGGACAAAGTATCGGGAAAAAATTCCGGTGGATACAAGAGTTGGTGAAATGGCAAAAACAAGTCGCGGGACCGAATGAATTTTTGTCCAATCTCCAGATGGATTTCTTTAGCGACCGCGTCTTCGTCTTTACGCCGAA
>CAZYWN010000005.1:0-3021 GCA_964651525.1 uncultured Candidatus Saccharibacteria bacterium
CGGGAAAAGAATACGGCATTGAAGAAATCGCCGCAATGGGCGGAATTGCGTGGGAGCGCGCGCAGAGCCCGTATATTCTGAAAAATCAAGGGGAAATTCATCATGTCTATATAAAAGCGGTGGATAACGCGGGCAATATCCGCGTCGCGCATGCCGGCTCATCCGCGCCGATGCTTCCTGTGGATAAGAAAGTGTCCCTGTTGTTCGCGCTTGGTATAATTATTATATTACTCCTCGCTGTGTTTTTTAGAAAAAAATACTACACGAAAACACGTTAATACAAAACCAAAAAACACCAAAGTATTAGTGTCCATTAGTTTTGTGTTAGTGTTCCGTTAGCGTTTTAGCGGAGCGGGGGGGGGGCAATCATTGGTAGATAACCCGCCAACCTATAGTGATGGAAAAAACGCATAGTTACAGCGGAAGATTTTCACGTATATTAAAAAATAAGATTTTTTATTTTTCAGCTTTGCGCAACCACACGCAGGGCGAGTTTGGTAGTGGAAAGAAAAATGAAACATGGAACACAAAACATGGAACATTTTTGTATTTCATGTTGCGTGTTTCGTGTTTTATGTTCCGTAAGTTTTTTGCATCCCATAAAAATGCCATCACAAAAACTGCTGTCCTATTTCTCTTTGTTTCTACTGCCATGACGGCCTATGCCGCCGAGATTTCTTTTATTCCAACGCAGGGGAACTACAAAGTCGGCGACGCGTTTCCTGTGAGCGTCGTCGTCTCAAGCGCCGACAAGGCGATGAATGCCGCATCAGGGCGGATTCTTTTTCCTCCGTCAAAACTTGAGGTAACGCACATATCTAAAGGAAGTTCCGTTCTTGATTTGTGGATTCAGGAGCCCTCGTATTCAAACAGCGCGGGCACGATTGACTTTGAGGGCATCTCTTTTAACCCGGGCTATCAAGGCGTGCGCGGAGAAATTTTGACTGTCACATTCAAAGTGAAATCATCGGGGAGTATCCCCGTTTCGTTCGCGTCGGGTTCAGTACTCGCAAATGACGGGCAGGGGACGGATATTTTGACATCGCTCGGGAGTGCGTTGTTTGACATTGCGGGGAGCGCGTCTTCCGCGCCGGCCAAAAAACCTGCGACAATACAGCAATCACCCGTAGGTCCCGCTCCGGATAGCATCGCTAAACCTCCGCCGGGGACACTGTCTGCTCCACGGGTTGCTTCACTTACGCACCCCAACGAGACGAAGTGGTATTCAGGAAACACGGCGACATTCTCATGGGAGATGCCTCCTGATGTGACGGCAGTGCGGCTTCTTTATGGCACGCAGCAATATGCGGAACCGACCGTTGAGTACAACGAGCCGATTTCTGAAAAGACAGTAGAGGGTATTTCCGAAGGGGCTTATTATTTCCATGTGCAATTAAAGAATGCCAACGGATGGGGAGAGATAGCGCATTTCCGTTTTCGTATCGACGAAACTTTACCGGAGTCGCTTGCTGTCATTGAAGAAGGGAAAGACAACAGCGCAGGACCGCAGTTCACTTATTTTTCGCTCAGCGCGAATGACGCGCTTTCCGGCATTGACCGCTATGAGATAGCGATAGATGGCGGACGCCCTGAGATACGGCAGGGAAACATAGGCGCGGTATGGAGCGCGCCGATGCTTCGCGACGGCGTGCATACCCTTACCGTAACAGCAATGGATAAGGCGGGGAATATTCTCACAGAGAATCGTTCGTTTGAAGTGGAAAATACGAGTTTTATCATGCTCGGCACTCTCGCGTACCTTGATGTCGGTTTCGCTCTTCTCACCATTGTCGCGCTGGTTCTTCTCGCGTTTATGCTCGGCTGGACATTCCACGAAATGGGCGGATGGATAATCTTTCTGCCGCTTTTTCTCCTCTTTCGCTTCGCGCACCGCCTGATACGGATTGAAAGCAGAATGCGCGCGAAACGGAAGGCGGCATACGCGCGGAAAGTTCTTCCAAAAAGGAAAATATAATATTTTCTGTAACGGTCAAATGCATTTGAGGTTTTTTTTTACATTCCTTGTTGTTTTTATTCTCATAGAGGTTTTTGTTATTGCGCGACCTCATTTTCAAGGAGTTCCCCTTGGTCTTGGGTTTTTGCAATTTCACACGATTGTTGAGGGAATAGTGGCTTTCATCGGTCTTTTGATTGGCTGTTACGCCGTACTCTTTTTTAAGAAGACGGGTCGACTGGATGTGTTTGTGCTTTCCGCCGGCTTTTTTATTGCGGCATCTTTTGACCTTCTGCATCTTCTCTCTTATGGTGGCATGCCGACGACAATTATCTTCCCTTCGGCGAATACTTCAGAATTTTTCTGGCTTGTTGCGCGCGGTGCGCTTGGTGTGGCGCTCCTTGCCGCCATGCTTATTTCTTGGCGCGTCACAGAGAAGAGCAAATGGCTCTGGTTGGGGCTGGGAGGGACCGCGTTTGGTATCGGATGTGTGTATCTTTGCGCCGCGTTGTTCGGCACCGATATCCCGCGCTTTGTGAGCGTGAGCGGCGGAACATCTCTTCGGGCGGCAAATGAGATTTTTGTGGCAGTGCTCTACATAATTGCGGGCATTTTATTCTGGCGCCGCTATCGCGCAAGCGGCGATTTTCTTTACCTTGTCCTTGCGTTCTTTACATTGACGATTTTAAGCGAATTCAATTTAACTCTTTCTCTCGGACCGTATTTTTTGTCAAACTGGCTGTCGCACGCGTATACCCTCGCTGCTTTTCTTGCGCTCTTGGCAGCGCTTGTTGTCTTCAAGGGGAAGACAATGCAGAGACGGAAAACATAGAACCCATCTCAATGAAAATGCCGTAGTAGCCAAGCCCATAACTTTATTTATGCGGTTTTTGTTGAGATGGATTCTATTGTGGTTTCCCATATAAAAACGGCTCGCGCGTAAAACGCGCGAGCCGCAGGTCGTTCACTTCTCTTTCTTTTCCACATCCGCTTTAAGCGTCGTGAAAGCGCCGAAGGTTCGTTCCTTGCCGGGGACTTTTTGGTATATCCCCACGCCGATGGCCGTG
>CAZYWN010000005.1:3121-18983 GCA_964651525.1 uncultured Candidatus Saccharibacteria bacterium
ACCGCGTTCTTCCCCGCGCGCTGGTACCCCGACACGCCGATGGCCGTGACCGCGTTCTTCCCCGCGCGCTGGTACCCCGACACGCCGATGGCCGTGACCGCGTCATTCCCCGCGCGCTGGTACCCCGACACGCCGATGAATGTGAGCGCGTTCTCCCCCGCGTGCTGGTATCCCGACACGCCGAAGCCCGTAACCGCTTCATTCCCCGCGTGCTGGTAGCCGAGGAAACTCAGAACGGAAAAAGTGTTTCCCTTCTCCGCGTGCTGATACATCGAGAAGAGAGAATACACCCCCTTCTCTCCCGATGCGTTGCCGGCGATGGTCCACACATACCCACCCACATTCACTGGAAGCGCGAGAAGTATCGCGATGCCGAGCACTTTCGCGTGCCGCCCGGTGCGCTGGAGGAAGAAGTTCTGCAGGGAGTCCACCTTCAGAAAGCTGATGTAGCCAATCCAGGCATATACAGTCGCCGTGACGAGAAACAACCAGATGTTTAACATGACCAACTCCTGTTTTAGGGATTATGACAAACGGCGGAACCGACTTGCTGAATCTGGAAACAATGATACCATAAAATTAATGAAAAGGCAAGTATTGCAGAAAAAACGCGTTTTTGTCGCGATGAGCGGCGGGGTGGACTCATCCGTTGCCGCGGCATTGCTTAAGGAGCAAGGGTATGATGTCACCGGCGTTTTTATGCAGGTTTTTCAGTCAGCCTCGCCGAGTCTAGGCGGGCCGGATTTCTTGGAGTGCACGCGCACGGACGACCGCCGCGAAGCGATGCGCGCGGCGGCGCACCTTGGGATACCGTTCCTCTCGTTTAATTTTGAAAAAGAATACAAAGAAAAGGTGGTGGATTACATGATTAGCGAGTACGCGGCAGGGCGGACGCCGAACCCTGATGTCATGTGCAACAAGCACATCAAGTTTGATTTGTTTTTGAAAAAAGCGCGGGAGATGGGGGCGGATTACATAGCCACCGGGCACTACGCCCGCCTCGGGCGCAATGATGAATGTCGAATTTCGAATTTCGAATCAAATTCGAATTTTAAAATTAAAAATTTATTCAAAATTCAAAATTCAAAATTCAAAATTAAGTTATTCAAAGGCGTTGATACTAATAAAGACCAAAGTTATTTTCTTTGGACTCTGACGCAGGAGCAACTCAAGTATTGTCTTTTCCCGATTGGCGAGTACACGAAACCCGAAGTGCGGGAAATGGCGCGAAAATTCGGGTTGCCCAACGCTGAGCGGCGCGATAGTCAAGGAGTGTGCTTTATCGGGCAGTTCCCGATGAAAGAGTTTTTGAAAAAATATATTCCCGCCGAAAAAGGGGATGTATTGGATGCAAAGGGAAACATTATTGGCATGCACGACGGCGCGCGGCTTTACACGCTCGGCGAGCGGCACGGTTTTCTCGTTACAAAAAAAACTCCCAACGACCCGCCACTCTATGTCGTGGCGAAAGATATTGAGAAAAACATGCTTACCGTCGCGCCGCAAAATTCGCGGGAAGAAGTAACGAAAGCGCTTCTCGCGCACGTGAATTTTATTTCTGGCGAAGTTCCGAATACAGAAGAATCTTACGATGTGCGATTTCGTTATAGGCAGCCGCTCATCAAAGCGACAAGTGACAAGAGGCAAGAGACAAGGGTAGTGAGGTTTGAGAAACCGCAACGCGCGGTAACCCCTGGACAGTCGCTCGTACTATACAAAGGCGATGAATGTGTCGGCGGCGGCGTGATACAATAGATAATTGCAAATTTCAGATTTCAAATTTCAAAATGAAGAAAAAAAGTTTTTCTGAAAAAGTGCGCGTTGTCGTGAGGCAGATTAAGAAAGGCGAAACGCGGACCTACAAAGAAGTGGCGCGGCGCGCGGGTTCGCCTAAGGCATATCGCGCCGTTGGGAACATTCTTGCGAAAAATTACGACCCGAAAATCCCGTGTCATCGCGTGGTACGCTCTGATGGAACGCCGGGCGGCTATAACCGTGGGCGGGAGAAGAAGGAAGAGATTCTTAGAGAAGAATCTGCGCTCTGATGCTTGCAGGGAACTGGTATATATGGTACGATTCCTCTATTATGTTAATGATACGATTACAACGGTTCGGCAAGAAAAATCAGCCCTCTTTTCGCGTGGTAGTGACCGATAAACGGAACGGCCCGCGGAGCGGCAATGCCAAGGAAGTTATCGGTTGGTCAAACCCGCGCGCCCACACGCATGTGATAGACAAAGAAAAGGCGCTTTTCTGGCTGGGTAAAGGAGCCGAGGCGTCGGGCACCGTCCACAACATGCTTGTCCGCGACGGCGTGATTAAGGGCGCAAAAATAGATGTCGCGCCAAAAGTGAAGCCAGTGGATTCCGCCCAAGGCGAACCCTCTTCGGGAGGGGAAGCAGGCGCGGAAGCGCCGAAGGAGGCGGTCGCCGAAGGTGAGGTAAAGTAAAAAGCCGATTATTGACAGTGAAAGGGTGCTACATTATACTGGAAGCGTTCTTGATAGTTTAAAAGCAAGTAATTCTTAAGGCATATGGCAGAATCATATACTGACCAGGCATTTCTAGAATACGTGGTGAAAGCGTTGGTATCAAAGCCGGAAGCCGTTCGCGTCAACCGCGTTGTTGACGAGATGGGCGTCCTTTTAACACTTGATGTAGATGCGGTTGACATGGGCACCGTGATTGGCCAGAGTGGGAACACCGCAAAGGCAATCCGCACGCTCCTTCGCGTCGTCGGTCTCAGGAATCACGCGCGCGTGAACCTAAAGATTAACGAGCCCGTCGGCGGCAAGCGAAGCATGGCGCAGGCGGTTGACGAAGAATTCAAACTGTAAATTTTTTGAGCAATATTTTTTTGAACGGGTCCCTCACTCGGCATTGTCTTGGGTGAGGGATTCGTTGTTTAATAATGAAAAGTTGAAATATCAAAGTGTAAAATACTTAAATCCAAAGTATTCCAAAGGTCAAATTATTCCAAATCAAATCCAAAGCCCAAATGCTTAAACTACTTTGTCATTTGGATTTTGAGCTTCCTTTGGCATACTTTGGAACAATTTGGATTTTGGATTTAAATTGTCATTTTTCATTTTGATATTTACACTTTACATTAACAACATGTTGCGCTTTCACATCATAACCCTATTTCCCGAATCGTTTTCCTATCTCGGCGAATCCATTATCGGACGGGCGATAGAAAACAAAAAAATCGTGGTGTCTTTCTCAAACCCGCGCGATTTTACGCGTGACAAACACCGCATCACGGATGACAAGGCATACGGCGGCGGCCCGGGAATGGTCATGAAAGCGGAGCCGGTGTTAAAGGCGATAGACAAAGCAATCGGTAAAAAAAAGAACGCGCTCGTTATTATGTTCACGCCATCGGGCGAACAATTCAAAAACGAAATGGCGCGAGACATTGCAGAAAATAAAAAAGACGTTGTTCTTGTGTGCGGACACTATGAAGGCGTTGACGAACGCGTCGTGGAGGCGCTTCGCGAGAGGGGAATAGAAGTGCGGAAAGTGTCTGTCGGTCCTTATGTTCTCTCCGGCGGAGAGTTGCCGGCAATGGTCGTCGTTGACGCAGTGGCGCGGCAAATTCCCGGAGTCCTTGGAAAGAGCGAATCTCTTGAAGAATCGCGGGCGGCATCTCCCGAAGTATATACGCGTCCCGAATCGTTCACCTACAAAAAAAAGACATATCGTGTTCCCGAAGTATTGCGTTCCGGAGACCATAAGAAGATAGAGGAGTGGAGGAGAAAAATTAAAAATAAGTCCTAACTCATCTAATTTCTAATTCACCTAATAAACTCACAAAAATGAAACATAAAACTTGAAACATAAAACATTAGATTCGTTTCTTGTTTCATGTTCCGTGCTTCATGTTTTATGCATGTTGTTTAGGAATTAGGCGATGATTATGGAGATATAGTTACAAAACACAAAATGTTGCCTGTCAAGTATCTCATCCTATTGACATTATCCCGTCATTCGTTAAAATAGACACTAATTAGCGCATTGTACGATTGAGTTGCGATAGTAACTCCTCTTTTTTTGTGTCTTTAAGGTGTACATAGCATGTCTTCCGCCATATCCCGCTTTCATAGATGATGACTGGGGCGGGTGTGCAACAGCTCTCGTTATGTTATTAAACTAACACCTTTGTTTTTAGAAACCTTTGTCCCCATGGCGGGAGGAGGTCTTTTTCTTTTTACTCAAAGTGGCGGCAACGAAAAGAGTTACATGCAGAAAAAATATTTTTCGCGGTATAAGGAGCCCTTTATAGAACTCCCCAATCTTGTGGAAACACAGGTTGGTTCTTACCAGTGGCTCATCTCCGCGGGGCTTGAAGACATCTTTAAGGAGATTTCTCCTATTACCGACTACACGGGAAAGAAATTTGAACTGACGTTTTCCGACTTCGGCATCGGGGAATCAAAAACCGACGAGTTTTATGCGAAGGACCATCGTTTGACTCACGAGGCGCCATTTCGTGTGAAGGCGACGCTCAAAAACAAAATATTGAACACGACAAAAGAGCAGGAAATCTTTCTTGCCGATTTGCCGCTCATGACCGTTCACGGCACGTTCATTATAAACGGACATGAACGTGTCATTGTGTCTCAGCTCACGCGCTCGTTCGGTGTTTCGTTTACCGAGGAAATGCTCAAGGAGAAAAAGTTTTTCGGCGCGAAAATAATTCCTTCCCGCGGCGCATGGATAGAAATTGAGTCCGAATCGGACGGCTCGCTCTCCGTTCATATTGATAAAAAAAGAAAATTCCCCGTTTTTTCCCTGCTCCGCATTTTCGGCGAGGGCAAGAGCGACGCAAAAATACTTGAACTTTTTAAAAGTAATCCATACGCGGAGGCGAGCCTTCGGCTCGCGATTGAAAAAGACCCCGCAAAGACGGCGGAAGCGTCCTATGTTGAAGTGTACCGTAAATTGCGCGACGGCACTCTTGCGACTTCGGAGAACGCAAAAGAGTTCATTGATTCTCTCTTTATGCCGGAGAGGTATGACCTTTCCATTGTCGGACGATACCGCTTTAATAAGCTCTTCAATAAAGGATTAGGCGAGAAAGACCTCCAAAATCACGTGCTTTCCCTTGAGGACATCGCGACGGTAATCTCGCACATTATAACCTTGAACAATACTCCCGGAGCGGTGGCGGATGACATCGACCATCTGGGAATCCGGCGCGTGCGGTTTGTCGGCGAAATGCTCCAGCAGCGCCTTCGCGTCGGCATGACGCGCATGAAGCGCAATATTCAAAACAAGATGTCCACGGTCGGCACCGACACCACATTGCCGATTCATCTTCTGAACCCGCGCCCGCTCCAGACTTCTATAAAAGAATTTTTCAATACGAACTCGCTTTCCCAGCACATGAACCAGAAAAATATTCTGGACGAGCTGGAACAGCTTCGCACGCTTTCCGCGCTGGGACCCGGAGGGCTTACCCGCGAACGGGCTGGGTTTGAAGTGCGCGACGTGCATCCTTCCCACTACGGCAGAGTGTGTCCGATTCAGACCCCTGAAGGACAGAACATAGGTCTTATACTCCGCCTTTCCCTCTATGCCATTGTGAACGAATTCGGCATCATTGAGACGCCCTACGCGCGGGTGAAGAAAGGCATTGTGACCCATGAGGTCGTCTATTTGAACGCGCTTGAAGAGGAGGGATATAACATTGCCCACGCCGCGACTCCGTACGATTCGGAGAGCGGAGTCATCCAAAAAGAATATGTGGAAGTGCGCGCGAAAGACAAGGCGGGCGAAGTGCGGCTCGTCCATAAAAACGAAGTTGGTTTTATTGACGTCGCCGCCAACCAGCCATTCTCTGCGGCGACATCACTTATTCCGTTCCTTGAACACGATGACGCAAACCGCGCGCTCATGGGTTCAAACATGCAGAAACAGGCGGTTCCCTGCATAAAAGCCGATGCGCCTTTGGTCGCGACCGGCATTGAACAAACGGTAGCAATGGATTCCGGGCGGCTCATACTTGCCTCTGAAGAGGGAGAGGTCACCCATGCCGATGCGCGGCGCGTCTCCGTCAAGAATGGTAAAGGGAAAATCAAAGAATACCGTTTGGCAAATTTCGCGCGGACTAACGATTTCACCGTCTTTCACCAGCGTCCGGTAGTTTCTGCGGGGGATAAAGTAAAAAAGAAGGACGTTCTTGCCGATACGTCTTCAACGGTTGGAGGCGAGCTCGCGCTCGGGCAGAACGTTGCCGTCGCGTTTCTTTCATGGGGCGGCGCGAACTACGAAGATGCGATTATCCTTTCCGAGCGTCTTGTGCGCGACAAGGTCTTTACCTCCATTCATATAGAAGAATTTGAAATCAACATACGGGACACAAAACTCGGGCCGGAAATTACGACCCCCGATATTCCGAATGTCGGCGAAGGGAAGCTCAAAGACCTTGATGAGGAGGGTATCGTGCGCATCGGCGCTGAAGTCAGCCAGAACGATATTCTTGTCGGGAAAATCACTCCAAAAGGGGAGTCGGAGCTTACTCCGGAAGAACGGTTGCTCCGTTCCATTTTCGGCGAGAAGGCACGCGACGTGAAAGACACGTCGCGGCGGATGGAGCACGGCAAAAAAGGACGCGTCATCGGTGTCCGCGTATTCTCCCGTGAAAAAGGAGACAATCTTGAGCCGGGCATCATCAAGCGCGTGCACGTTGAAGTCGCAGAACTGCGGAACATTTCCGTCGGCGACAAACTCGCGGGGCGGCACGGCAACAAAGGCGTCATTTCAAAGATTCTTCCCGCCGAAGATATGCCCTATCTTCCTGACGGAACGCCGGTTGATGTCGTTCTGACACCGTTGGGCGTTCCATCGCGTATGAACTTGGGGCAGATTTTGGAACTCCACCTCGGACTCGCGGCACATACGCTTGATTATCAGGCGATCTCCCCTTCGTTTCTCGGGGCGACTGTTCCGGAGATTCGCGAAGAGCTGGAAAAAGCGGGGTATAACAAAAACGGCAAGATGACCCTTTACGACGGCAGGACGGGCGAGGCGTTTGACCAGGATGTCGCGGTCGGCTTTATGTATGTAATGAAGCTGCACCACATGGTTGAAGACAAAATCCACATGCGCTCAATTGGACCCTATTCTTTAATCCACCAACAGCCGTTAGGGGGAAAAGCGCAGGGAGGAGGCCAGCGTTTCGGAGAAATGGAGGTATGGGCGCTTGAAGGCTATGGCGCCGCGCATATTCTTCGCGAAATGATGACCGTGAAGTCGGACGACATCATCGGGCGCGCCGCGGCGTTTGATTCCATCATCAAAGGAGAAGACATTAAACAACCGAATGTGCCGGAGTCGTTTAAGGTGCTTTTGAATAACCTGCGGTCATTAGCTCTAAATGTTGAATTGGTTAAGGACTTGCCCAAAAAATAATTTTTAATTTTGAATTTTGAATCAAAACACGAATGACAGAATTTTAAAAAAATAGAGAATTCAACATTCATCCGAAATTCAAAATTCTTCATTCATAATTCCATGTCTAAGGTTCCCGACACAAGAGATTTCAACGCAGTCGTCATAAAACTCGCATCTCCCGATGATATTCGCGAGTGGTCTTTCGGCGAAGTTGCGAAAGCGGAAACGATAAACTATCGCACCGGGCGCGCTGAACGCGGGGGGCTTTTTGATGAACGGGTATTTGGTCCGACGAAGGATTACGAATGCTATTGCGGGAAGTATCGCCGCGTCCGCTACAAGAATATCGTGTGTGAAAAGTGCGGCGTTGAAGTCACGCGCTCTATCGTCCGACACGAACGCATGGGCCACATTGAACTTGCGGCACCGGTTGCGCACATCTGGTTTATCCGCGGCATTCCGTCGCGCGTGGGGCTGCTTTTGGACCTCCCCCTTGTTGATGTTGTCAAGGTTATTTATTTCGCTGGTTACATTGTCGTTGAAGTGAACGAAGCGGAACGCGCGCGCGTTAAAAAAGAGCTTTCAAACGAGTATAAATCAAAGACAAAAATAGCTGACGGTAAAGAGGAACTGGACCGGCTTAAAAATCTTTTTGACGCCACTCTTGAGGAAATAGAAGAACTTCGCCCCGGCATTGTTCTGGACGAAGTGAAGTATTATCGCTACTCATTGAAGTATGGTTCTGTTTTTACCGCAGAAATCGGCGCGGAAGCCATTTACAAGCTGTTCAAGAGGATTGACCTTGAGAAATTGGAGAAAGAAGTTGAAGAAGCGCGCGACAGCGCGTCTGCGCTTGAACGCGTCAAACTGAACAAACGCGCCGGACTTATCCGCCAGATGCGTCGAGCGGGAGTCCGTCCCGAATGGATGTTTCTTACCGTAATTCCGGTGATGCCGCCGGCGTTGCGTCCGATGATTGCGCTTGACGGCGGGCGGCATGCGACCTCAGACATTAACGATTTATACCGCCGCGTCATCAATCGTAATAACCGGTTGAAGAAGCTCCTTGACGTGAAAGCGCCAGAGGTTATTCTGCGAAACGAAAAAAGAATACTGCAAGAGGCGGTAGATTCGCTGATTGATAACGCAATGCGGCGCGGGTCGGCGCAGGCTGTCGGGGGCGCGGGTCGGCGTGAGCTAAAATCACTTGCCGAAAATCTGAAAGGGAAGCAAGGTCTTTTCCGTCAGAATCTTCTGGGGAAGCGGGTTGACTACTCAGGCCGTTCGGTCATTGTTGTCGGTCCGAATCTTCTTCTTGACCAGTGCGGACTCCCCAAACACATGGCGCTTGAGCTTTTCAGACCCTTTGTCATTTCAAAAATTCTTGAAAAAGAACTGGCCTTTAACATCCGGGGCGCAAACCGCCTTATAGAAGAAGGCATCCCTGAAGTGTGGGCAATTCTTGAAGAGTGCATCAAAAATAAATACGTGCTTTTGAACCGCGCCCCGACGCTTCACCGTCTCGGTATTCAGGCATTCCGGCCAGTGTTAGTTGAGGGGAACGCGATTGAGTTTCATCCGCTTGTGTGTCCGGCATTCAATGCCGACTTTGACGGCGACCAAGTCGCGGTGCACGTGCCGCTTTCCGAGAAAGCGCAGGAGGAAGCGCGGGAATTACTGGCTGCGGATAAAAATATTTTAAAGCCGGGGAGCGGCGACCCGACCGTTTCCGCGAAGATGCTTGATATCCTCCTCGGTTGTTTCTGGGTGACCAAAATCATCGCGGGGACAAAGGGAGAGGGAAAAATCTTCCCCAGCCCGAACATTGCCATCACCGCGCACGACTTCGGCGAAGTCGGTTTGCGCGCGCGCATTCAGGTCTTGGGAACTGATAATGAAAAATATAAGAAATTTGAAGGGAAACTTTTTGAGACAACCGTTGGGAGACTTCTTTTCAACAGTATTCTGCCCTCAGGATATCCGTATGTGAACAAAGAAATTGACCGCAAGGTTCTTCAGGATATCGTCAATACGCTTATTGAAACGAAAGACCTCAAAGAGACCGCGCAGATGATGGACCGCATTAAAGGGTTCGGCTTCAAGTACGCGACCAAGTCCGGCATTACCTGGGGTCTTGATGATATTGAAGTGCCGGAAAAAAAGAAGGAAATCATAGAAGTTGCCCTCGCAAAAGCGAATGAGGCGTCCGCCCACTACGAAGAAGGACTGATTTCAGAAGACGAGCGTTACCGAAAAACAATTGAGATATGGCAGGAAGCCCGCAGTGAAATTGAAAAATTAATGCCGGATACTTTAGACCCGATAGGGCCGGTATACGATATGTTGAAATCAGGCGCCAGAGGACAAGTCGGACAGCTGTCTCAAATGGCGGGGATGAAGGGGCTTATTACAAACACGGTAGGCAAAGTCCTTTCTTTCCCGGTGATTTCTTCATATAAGGAAGGTTTGACGCCGGTTGAGTATTTCATTACGACGCACGGCGCGCGGTATGGTCTTACCGCGACCGCGCTTCAGACCGCGAAAGCGGGTTATTTAACGCGCCGGCTTGTTGATGTGGCGCAGGACTCAACCATTCTTGAAGAAGATTGCGGCGAAACTGAAGGGAAAAGCGTTATCGTTCAGCCTCAGAAGGCCGGAGGGATAGAGTCCTCGTTCATTAAACGAAGCATCGGGCGCGTTCTCGCAAAAGACGCGAAGGATAAAGAAGGAAACGTGGTTGCAAAAAAAGGCGCGCTGCTTCGCAAGCATGACCTTGAAGAAATAGAAGCACGGGGTGTCGGAGAAATTTTTGTCCGTTCCGTGCTTGTATGTAAGACGCTGCGCGGCTTCTGCAGAAACTGCTATGGGCTTGACTTGGGAAGAAACAAGATTGTTGATTTTGGAGAAGCTGTCGGCGTTGTCGCGGCGCAGGCAATCGGTGAACCGGGAACGCAGCTCACCATGAGAACTTTTCACATGGGAGGCGTCGCGGGAGAAAACATCACCATGGGTCTTCCACGCGTTGAAGAGGTCTTTGAACGGCGGACTCCGAAAGCCCTTGCGGTGCTTTCTCGCACTGACGGAACCGTCATTGATATCAAAAAGAAAAATTCAGAGCACACGATAGTCATAGTGCCGGATGCGGGAAGTAAGGTAAAAGAGGCGATAGAGTACCTTGTTCCGTTCGGCAGGGTTCCTGTCATCAAAACAGGAGACACCGTGGAGAAAGGACAACAGCTCTCTGACGGCTCTACGGACCTTCTTGAACTCTTCAAGATTGGCGGAAAAGAGCGGACCGAAGATTATATTATTGACGAAATCGTGCGAATATATGCCCTTCAGGGAGCTCCTGTTTCACATAAGCATGTGGAAGTCATTGTGAGGCAAATGTTTTCGCGGGTCAAAGTCAAAAACCCAGGCGATAGCCGCCGCGCAACAGGCGACCTCATAGAGCTCGGCTATTTCGTGGAAGAAAATGAAAAGTTAACGAAAGCGGGTAAAGAGCCGATCAAAGCAGACCCGGTGATTCTCGGCATTTCAAGTGTTGCTCTTTCATCGGCGAGCTTTCTTTCGGCGGCATCTTTCCAGAACACAACGCGCGTTCTTATCCAGGCGTCCTTGCGCGGCGCGCGCGATAATCTAAAGGGCTTGAAGGAAAATGTCATCATCGGCAGGCTCATTCCTATGGGAACGGGGTTTAAGAAGGGCGCGGCGCAGACGCGGGGAGATGAAGCCGAAGACGCGGAAGAGGGAGGCGGAGGAGAGGAAGAGTAACCGCGCAATGAAGTAAAAAAGCAACGAAGCATAGAAGCAGGGCTGTTTTTGCTTTTTTGTTTTGTTGTTTCTTTGCTTTAATTGATTTATGTCTTCCTCCGTTGAACAGATTAAAGACCGATTGAATATAGCGGATATTGTTGGTTCGTATATAACGCTTCAAAAATCGGGGAGGAATTTCATCGCGCGCTGTCCTTTTCACAACGAGAGAACCCCTTCTTTTTTTGTTTCTCCGGAGCGGGGAACGTATCATTGTTTTGGATGCGACGCGGGAGGAGATATTTTTGAGTTTGTGCAAGAGTTTGAAGGAATAGATTTCTACGGCGCGTTGAAAATTCTTGCAACAAAAGCCGGAGTGGAGTTGGTGAGAGAGAACCCCCGCGCGCGCGATGAAAAAGAGCGTCTCTACACTATTCTTGACGAAGCGGCATCTTTCTATGAAAAAAAACTGGCGGCCTCACCGCTTGCGACACAATATCTTTTTGAGAGGGGACTTACCGACCTCAGCCGCAAAGAATGGAGGGTCGGGTTTGCGCCAGACGGATGGCAAGGTCTTGTGTCTTTTTTTTCTGCGCGAGGCGAAAGCATGGACGCGCTCAAGAAAGCGGGTCTTGTTATCCAGTCGGACAGAGGAAGGTACTACGACCGTTTCCGCGGCAGGATTATGTTTCCGATAGCCGACAGTTCCGGAAGAATCATTGCCTTTTCCGCACGGTTGCTTCCCGCCTCTGTTCCGCCGCAGCAGGACGGGGGACCTCTACAGGGGAGCGGAAGCGAGGCGAACATGGCGAAGTATATCAATAGTCCCGAAACAGAATTGTACCGCAAATCGTCAGCACTCTATGGACTTGACAAGGCGAAGCTCGCAATCAGAGAGAAGAAAGCGTGCGTCATTGTTGAGGGGCAGATGGATGTTCTCATTGCGCATCAGGCAGGAATACGGAACACGGTCGCGACGTCCGGAACAGCGCTTACGGAAGAGCATATTGGTCGTCTCCGTCGTTTTTCCGAAAAAATCATTTTTGCTTTTGACGCCGACTCCGCGGGACTTTCCGCAACCGAACGCGGACTTGCGCTTGCCCTGAAAGAAGGAATGGAGGTTGCGTTGGCGCATCTGCCTCTCCATATGGACCCGGCAGAGCTTGGCGTTGTATCTCCGAAGGATTTAGCGGAGCGGGTAGAAAACGCGCCGCATGCGGTGGAATTTTTCCTCACCGTTTTAAAGGAAACCATTACTGACCCGCGGCGACTAAAGATAGAGACGGGCAAAAAGGTCTTGCCCCTCATTGCCCACATGAAAAACAGGATTGAACAGGCGCATTTTATCGCGGAAACAGCGCGGCGGACCGGCATCCGCGAAGACGCACTGTGGGAAGAAATGCGCGCGCTACGAGCGACGACGAACGGTGGTGACGAAAAGTTTTCCGCGCGCGCGCCACGCGCTCTCCGTTCACGGAGCGAAACAATTACGGAGCGGCTTGTCGGAATTCTTTTGTGGCAGGAAAAGACAAAAAAAGAGGCCGTTGGTTTTTTAAAAGATGCACAGCATGAGATAGAACAGATTCTTGGAATTCCTTTCCCTGAGGTTGTCGTTCGCTTTTCTCCCCGCGACCGCGAGAGAATGATGTTTGATGCCGAGCGTTCGTATCGCGAGCATAGTGTGCGCGAAGATGATATAACTGAACTGCTGCGCAATCTTCGGGAGAGTGTCGTTCGTACGCGCCTAGAGAGAGCGGTGGCGGCGCTCGCGAGCGCCGAGAATGCGCGCGACGAGTTGCGTGCCGAACAAATTTCAAAAGAGATAAGTATTCTAAGAAAATCCATCTCCCTCTAATTTTTATGAATCACGAAACACCTTTTTGACACCGCTTGGCCGCTTCCAGCGGCGGCCTCGCTTATCCTCGGGCTCGGATTTTGCTTCGCCACGCCACACGCGGCTCCGCAAAAACCAAGCTCCTCGCCCTGCGGCAGTGTCAAAAAAAATGTTTTGTGATTCGCGATAGAGCGTTATTTCCTGTTTTTCATGAAAAGAAACAAGAAAAATAAAAAAAAGAGAAAAAACAACGTTCGTCTAAAGCGAACGTCTCGCCGCGTGACACGACAACGCCGGGGCGTCTCAAAACACGCGCCGCGCAAAAGTATCAAAAAAACAATGAAGCAAAAAAACAAGAAAGCAAAAAAACAAGAAAGCAAGAAAGCAAGGAAAAAAACGGAAAAACGCGGACTCATCAAATCGCATTCTAAAAAAAGAGACAAGGAAGCGGCGGCCCGTCCATCCATAGTCGCTGATGCGCTGCTTGGGGAGCGGAAGAAACCTCCGCGCCTGCGGAAGGCGGACGAGTTGGAACGCGAAGAAAAAGTAAACAGGCTTCTTGAAAAGGGGAAAGAGCGGCGATTTATCACTCAAGATGAAATTTTAAAAGAATTTCCCACCATTGAAGACGATATTTTTTTTCTTGACGCATTCTATGACCGGCTGAACAAGGAGGGAATTGCCGTCGCCCAGAGCGGCACATTTTTGGTTGCCCCCGACGAAGAAGTCGGGGATGCAAAAATTCTCTATGGCGAGGGCGGCCATTCGTTTGATTCAATACAGATGTATCTCAAGGAAATCGGAAAATCTCCGCTCTTGACCGGAGCCGAAGAAAAATCCCTTGCGAAACGAATTCAGGCAGGCGACGAAGACGCGAAGAATCTTCTCGCGAAAGCAAACCTGCGTCTTGTAGTCTCCATAGCAAAGCGTTATGTGAACCGCAGTCAGGACTTGACGCTTCTTGATTTGATTCAGGAAGGGAATCTCGGTCTTTTCCGCGCGATAGAAAAATTTGATTGGACGAAAGGATACAAGTTTTCCACCTATGCGACATGGTGGATACGGCAGGCGATTACGCGCGCGCTTGCCGACCAGTCGCGCACCATCCGCATCCCCGTGCATATGGTTGAGACGATAGCGAAATACAAGCAGGTGCTCCGCCGCCTTTCTCAGGACTTGGGGCGTGACCCGCTTCCCGAAGAGATTGCCGCTGAGATGGGTCTTGACGTTGAAAAAATTTATACGATACAGACCATTGACCAAGAAACTACCTCGCTTGAAAATCCTGTTGGCGATGACAGTGAAAAATCCACTCTTGGAGATTTTATTCCCGACGAGAATATCCCTTCTCCATCGCAGGAGGCGTCGCGGCGAATACTTCAGGAGCAAATACGGGATATTCTCTCTGAACTCTCAACGAAAGAACAGAGGATTCTTGAAATGCGGCATGGACTCAAGGACGGAGTGATGCATACACTTGAGGAAGTAGGGAAAGAATTCGGTGTCACGCGCGAGCGCATCCGCCAGATTGAAGCAAAGGCGCACGAAAAAATCCGCCAGCATGATAAGGCAAAGAGATTGGAAAATTATTAATTTTCCAATCTCTGCAGTCCCGCACTAAAATTACGGCAAACTTTGTGCGGTGTGCGGGGTATAAACATAAAACAAAAAAAGGAGGTTCCAGAACTTGTGGAACCTCCTTATGTGCTGTGGCCGGCGGCGCTGTGTCTACGAAGAATGGGTTACGCGGATGTCCTGCGTGCCGGTGATTTCCTGCAGGGCACGGAGCATCTCATGCTCCATCTCCTCGGAGAATCTCCCGTGAGTCACTTCCACGGCGGTCCGTCCGATGAAGATGTTCGCCATTGGCCCACCGATTTCATAGAGCCGCTTCACGATGCGGCGCCCCTGTTCGTCGAGCAGTTCCATCTTGTGGCCCTGTTCGCCCAAGGTTGGGGTTCCTCCCGGATGCCGTCCGAAGTGGACGAGGGGGGAATCAGAGAAGGGGGTACCATAAGGGATCCCGAACGTGCAGCTTGGCATTTGTGTCTCCTTGTGATTGTTGTCTTTTCCAGCGGTTCAGAAAATCTATCTATTTTAAAGTGTAGCACCTTTCGCATAGATTGTCAAGTTTTTGTTTCCCACTCGGCGCTATGCATGGCGCCCGTTCCAAAGGAAATCAGGCTTGTGTCAATAGGTTTCGGCCATCTTCTGGCGAGATACGCGGTATACCATACCTCCATCCTCTTGGTACAAGAGGGGTACACGCAATCGGTAACGATAGATAGGGGGATGCCGCGTTCTGCCACATGCATCGCAACTGACGCAACGCATTTATTAGCGTAAAAACCGCAGAGTACTATCCGCGGATGCGCCGAACGGCGTATCTTCCGCAAGAGTTTTGGTTCAGACGCAAATGGGTCGTCGCTCGGATCGTCCCTCCAGAAAACAGTCCTCCCATTCTGCGGGGCGAGGTCTTTGTGGATTTGCGCGTGCCAATTAAGTCCGGTACCGCGAAATCGTTCATTGACAGAGAGGTACAAGAGCGGCACACCGCGCGTTGTCACGGCGTCAAGAAACGATTTAATGCGCGTGACGGTTTTTTGAAGCCTATCCTTTCTTTCCTCGGTGAAGCAGGCGCGTTTTACGACTGCTCCTTCCGGATGACAAAACCCATTTGAGGCGTCAACGACTATGACGATATCGGTCATGGTGCATCCCCTCAGATTTTAAAAACATCGGTGAAAATCTTAAAAGAGAGTATCGCTGTGCCAGCCGTTCGTCAAGCATGCTTTATGATAGTATGGGGTAATGTTTGGGCAACAAAAATTTCTCTCTTTATACAAAAAACTGAACAAAGAGCAGAAAAAAGCGGTTG
>CAZYWN010000006.1:0-18838 GCA_964651525.1 uncultured Candidatus Saccharibacteria bacterium
GTCAGAAGCGGTAAAGAAGGGAAAGGAATCAACCGCGTCAATTTTTTCCGCGGAAGAAGCCCGCCGTCGCGGAGGAGGGGGCGGCGGTACGGAAACGCCGGAAAAGGGGTTTATTTTAGGGTTCCGTACCAAAACAAGCGCGCTTGCCGCCCTTTTTGGCGTTGCGCTTCTTGCGCTTGGCGGAGGTTTTTTCCTTTTTGTCCTGCTTCAAAAAAACGTTCCGCCGAAAATCACCCCGTCGGCGCAGGCGCTTGTGTTCGTCAATAAAGAGACAAAAATAAACGTGGACGGGCTTTCCCGCGCTGTTATTGAAAAACAAATAGCCGCCGCGCGAGACACTGAAGTCGCCCTAAATAATCTTCTGGCGGTTACCTTTATCCGTGGACAGCGTGACACGGAAACGGGGGAGGCGCGGGAAGAAATCGCCGAGATAGGCGCGGTGCTTTCGCTTCTCACGGAAGAGATGCCGCCTGATTTTTCCCGCGCTCTCGGTAGCGACTATCTCTACGGCATACACTCTTTCGGGAACAACATTCCCTTCCTCATTATTAAGGTGCGCTCGTATGAGACCGCATTCGCCGCGCTTCTCCAGTGGGAAAAAACGATGGCGATACTCCGTGATTTCAAGGTGCTCCTCGGCACAGACCGGCTTCCGCCGATTGAGATAAAGGAATTCGCCGATGTCCTTATAAGAAACCGCGACGCGCGTGTTATTTATGACGAGGAGAAATCACCGATTTTGTATTATTCGTTTGTTGACAGGGAGACGCTTATTTTTACGAGCGACAAAACAACATTTGACGAGCTCCTGAACCGTCTCGCGACGCCGAAGAGAACGCTCCGCTAAAATTTAAGATTTATGATTTAAGATATAAGATTGAACACTTGCTTTTTCAAATCTTAAATGTTACATCTTAAATGTTACATATCCTATGGATACTCAAAAATACAAAAAATTGCTTGAGGACGAAAAAACGCTTCTTGAGAACGAGCTCGCGAAAATTAGCGAGAAAAACCCGCATGACCCCGCCGATTGGGACGCGGTGCCGGAAAACAAGACGGGGGAGGCGGATTTAAATGTCGCCGCCGATACTCATGAGGATGTGGAGGAACGCCACGGCGTTTCGGATGAGCTTGAAAAACGTCTCGTTCAAGTAAACACCGCGCTCGCGCGGATAGAGGGGGGGACATACGGCGTCTGCGAAGTATGCGGAGAGAGAATTGAGGAAGACCGCATGGAAGCAGACTCCGCCGCGCCGACATGCAAGGCGCATATGAATTAGGTGATAGGTTCTAGGTGTTAGGTTCTAGGCAAAAAAAACACACGGCCCGTTCCGCTAAAAGCGAGACGGGCCGTGTTTTGTTTCATTGCTTCGTTGTTTCGTTGCTTTTACCAACGGCACTTGACAAACACATTCGTTTTTGCTATAACATTAAATAGTTTTAATCCGTTTTTTTCAACACAACAACCAACAGGGAGGTTCGCGGTGAAAAATATCGTGCTTTTCGTCATCACGGTGGCCGGCTATTTCGGAGCATGGTGGTATCTCGGCGGAGCGCCAGCGGGAACTGGGGAGTATGTGTTTCGCCTCGGCATCCTCGCCTTGCTTTCCGCCCCGTTCAACATCGGCGGAACGGTGTGGACGGTCGCCGGGAACGCGGAAAGCGAGAAGGACGTATATGCGCTCCTGTCGTTCTATCAATGTGCGGGTCGGAATGCCGTAACGTTATTCGGTATCCCTTCCTACCAGATTGCAGGGGGTAATGCGCTTGCTTTGATTGGCGTTGCGCTCCAGGATGCGAAAGGTTGGGCAATGGTGTTCGGCGGTGCTGCTCTCTATCAAGAAGCGGCCATGGTCGTCACGCTCGGCGGCGTTTCGTTTTACCAACATGCGGAGAAAGAAGCCGAAACAACCGTCGGCGTTTCGTTTTACCAGAAGGCTGGGTTGAGCGCCACAACCAAAATCGGTCTGGCGTTCTACCAGTCACTCACTGGCGTGTCATCGTCAGGCATGCACGACGTTCCGAAATCGCGCGCCTTCGGAGTGTTCAAGACACTTTCTTATTCCTAGGTCCATCCCTCGTCCGCCGACTCACCCGCGCCACGCATCTGCGTGGCGCTTTTTTTTGTTTTCTTGCTTCGTTGCTTTTCTCCGGAGGAAAATTCGCCTCCAGCGGAAATGTTTGCGGGTTAAAAAGTAACCTGTAAGATGTAAGACATGAACTCCCCACAGAAGTTGGCAAAAGTATATTCCGCACAAATATCCGGTCTCAAAAGTCAAATTATCACCGTTGAAGTTGACGTATTCCGCGGGTTTCATTCGTTTTCGGTAGTCGGGCTTCCCGATAAAGCGGTTGAGGAATCGCGCGATCGCATTTCCTCCGCGATAAAAAGCGTCGGGTTCGGCTCGCCCAAGAGCGAGGGACAGCAAAAAATTGTGGTATCGCTCGCGCCAGCGGATTTGAAAAAAGAGGGACCGCTTTTTGACCTCCCGATGGCGCTCGCGTATTTGAATGCCGTAAAAGCAATCCGTTTCTCGCCCGAGGGACGGCTTTTTCTTGGAGAACTCTCGCTTGGCGGAGAGTTGCAGCCCTTAAAAGGCGCGCTCCTCTTGGCGCGGGGGGCGCGTGACGCTGGTTTCAAAGAACTCTACATGCCGTTTGAAAACGCGCGCGAAGCCGCGCTTATAGACGGAATTTCCGTATATGGCGTACACGACTTGAAAGAAGTCATCGCGCACATTAACGAACGGCGGTTGGAGCCGGAACTCGCAATCACGCTCGCGCTTCCCAAAGAAAAATTAAAGCCCCTTCCGCGGACGCCGTTTGAGGCGACGAGGAAAGAAAGTATGCTTTCGCTTCTTGATGTGCGCGGACAGGAGACGGCAAAGAGGGGGCTTCTAATAGCCGCGGCGGGCGGGCATAACATTGCCTTCTTCGGGCCGCCCGGCACGGGCAAAACCTTGCTCGCAAAAGCGTTCGCGTCCATTCTCCCGCCGCTTTCTTTTGCCGAGGCGCTTGAGGTGACGGGCATACATAGCACGGTGCGGCATTTGAAGGGAGAACTCGTTACCTTTCCGCCATTCCGCGCCCCGCACCACACCTCATCCCATGTCGCGGTCGTGGGCGGTGGTACCTACCCGAAGCCGGGGGAGGCAACCTTGGCGCATCGGGGGGTCCTCTTTATGGACGAGTTTCCGGAGTTTGACAAGCGGGTCATAGAGTCGCTCCGCGAGCCCTTGGAGTCGGGGGAAGTATCCATCTCCCGCGCACGCGGTTCCGAACTTTTTCCGGCAGAGTTTATCTTAATAGCGGCGATGAACCCGTGCCCGTGCGGATTTTTGAACGACCCGCGAAAAGAGTGCGTCTGTTCTCCCTCGCAGGTTGCGAAATACAAAAGAAAAATATCGGGGCCGATTGTTGACCGCATTGATATGTGGATTGAAGTCCCGCGCGTGGAATATGAAAAACTGTCCGACGAAAAAGAGGCGACCGCGGAGGAAAAAAACGAGTTTGAAAAACTGCGCGCGGATATTGTACGGGCAAGGGAAATCGCGCGGAAACGTTTTGGAAAAGACGGGCGGTTGAATAGTCAGCTCAGCGTCCGCGAGCTTCCGCGCTTCGCACCACTAGGCGAAAAAGAAAAAGCGGTTTTGAACGCCGCCGCGCGCCGCATGAACCTTTCCGCCCGCTCGTATCATAAGCTCATCAAGCTCGCGCGCACCATCGCCGACCTCGCGGGCGAGGAGCGCATCACCGAAAAACACCTGATGGAGGCAATCCAGTATCGACCGAAGACAGCCGCATAGATTATTTTTCTCCGTACAACCAAACACGGGTTTTGACGGTATTAAAAGGCAGATTTGTGTTAGAAAAACGAAGCACCTCGCTTCGTTGCTTCGTTTCTCTCAATTCCCTATTCCAGGGTCTTATATGAAATACAAGAAGATAATCTTTGACATGGACGGAACGCTCACGGTAAGTCGTGGCGAGATGGGGCACGCATTCGTAGAGATCTTTGAAAAACTCTGCGCCGCGTTCACGGTTGCCGTCATTTCCGGCGCCGATGTCGGCCAGATGCACGCGCAGATTCCATTCAAGAAGATCTGGAAACGCACGGAGAGAGACCTCTATCTCATGGCGCTCAATGGTAATGTCTGCGTCTGGAATGGCGAAGAAAAGTGGAGGACCGCTCTTTTCTGGCGCGACCGGATGGAAATCCTGAAACACATCAGCGCCCTTCGGGACGAGTTCCCCTGTGAGATAACGGACGAGAGCGATTTGGTGGAGGACAGAGCCGCGCAGGTGTCATTCAGTTTTATCGGACATCACGCGCCGAGAGAAAAAAAGGCGGAGTTTGATAAAAAGGGGATTCTCCGCTCCACGGCGCTCGCGAAAGTGCCGTTCGCGAGCGAGAACATCGTGGTTAAAGTCGGCGGAACAACCTGCCTTGACTACATGCCGAAAAACGGCACGAAAGCGCACAATACGGCGCGGCTTTTCGGAGAAGAGGGGCTCAAAGACGCGCTTTTTGTGGGCGACAACTTGACCCCGGGCGGCAATGACGCGGTGATGATTGGCGTCACTGACTGCATTATGGTGGAAAGCCCCGTTGAGACGTTCTACCTCGTAGAACGGCTTCTCCGCGGCGATGCCCTGCCCGAAGTGATTCCCGCGGCGTAACGATGCCCGCGCATAACAAGAAACAGTCCGACCTCGCCTTAGGCGGGTTGGACTGTTTTTCTTTGGCGCGGTTCGCTTCGTTCTCCAGCGCTACGAACGCGAGGAAACGACAAACTCTTTCGCGGCGTTCAAAAGTCGTATCGCTTCAAGTTTTGCCGCCTTTCCTTCGTTCATGAAACGCGTAAAATTTTCCGCGGCGGTTTGGTCGTCTTTTTCTATAAAAACAATTGCGTTGCGGAATGAACGCGACGCTTCGGTAAAAAGCGCGGCAGATTGAAGCAACACCCTGACTTCGCCTTTGTGCTGTTCTTCCGTGCGGTTGTTCAAAAGGTCCTCCGCGCCTGTCTTTGTTTGGGTAAGGAGCGGCCTCCCGTTTTCCAAAAGACTATAACCATATGCCCCTCTCCCTCCTAGAATCTCTCTCTCCGCACCATTCAAAAACCCATCCGCGCTCGTAAGTATATTCGCATAAAGGTCAATCTCGTTCAAAAACTTCAAAAACCGCTCCCGCGCCGCGGCCTCTATGGCGGCGTTTTTCTGCGAGGTTGCCGCTTGAAGCTCCGCGGCGGTCACTTCTTTTTCTCGTATCGTGGTCTCTAGCTTCTGTTTTACCTCTGCGACTTCTTCCTTCGCTTCCGTCACGACTTCTTCGGCGCTTTCGCGGCGCGCTTTTTCTTGAACCGCTTCTTGCCGGAACTTCGCAAGCTCCGCTTCTATCTTCTTCTCCAAGTCGCTCACCTTGTTCGCCGCCTCAAGATAGAGAGCGGCGGCTTGTTCGTAACTTTTAAAAGAATTGTTTGTCGTCGCGTCCGCGTCTTTAAGAAGCGCCTTGACCGCGAACCAATCGCCGTCTTCTTTCGCTTTTTCCGCGCGGCGGAACATCTCCTCCGCGACGAGGAAATTTTTTGACTCAATTATTTTCGCCTCCGCGCGGGGAGCGTCGGGCGCGTCTTTTCCTTTTTCCTTAAGGTCCGAGTATTTTTGAAGCGACGCAAGATAGTCGCCATTTTCAAGAGCGGCATTCGCTTCTTCTTTGAGACTGTTTATGGAGCTCGTTTGGAAAAACTTATACGAACCGGCGAGGGCGAGCGCGGAGGCGGCAAATACTCCCAAAACGAGGAAGTAGTTTCTCATGTGATAAGTATATCACTTCAAGAAAAATACCCCAGCGAAAAGGCTGGGGTATACGCGTGCGTTTAGAGATGCTTCAACAAGGAGGGAAGCGCTCCGACCGAGGAAATTATGTCATTTTCGCAAAGGCCTGCATCCAAAAACTGTTCACGGGTCATGGTTCCGGTGAGAACACCCACAAATCGCACCCCCGCCCAGCGTGCCCAGACGAGGTCAACTTCGGAATCTCCCACAAAAACCGTCTCCTCCCTTGAAAAACCGAGGTCGCTGAGACTTGCCAGAACAAAGGGAACGCTCGCCGGGTCTGTTTTTGACCCGCCGGGAAGATTGTCTCTCGTGTACCACACGCTGAAAAAGTCTTTGATGCGGTGGTGTTCGGCAAGGTGCGTGGCGCTTCCTTCTCCCACCCTGTTGGTAAGAATACCAAGAAAAATACCGGTCGCGGCGAGGGACGCGAGCGCACATACAGTGCCGGGGAAAAGCGGCGGGGCGGAACGCGGGTCATTGTCAAGTTCCACCCATACTCGGATAAACTCCTCCACATCCACATCCGGCCAAAACGTGCTAATTATCTTGTCTGCCGCCTGCCCCTTCCATTCTGCCGCAGCGCTCTGGTGCTCGTTGGTTATAGGAAGGCTGAGCCTCCGTGCAACTCGAAAAAAATTTCCAAGCAAAGCCCCGCGACACGAATCAAAAATCGTGCCATCAAGGTCAAACAATACTGCTCGTACCATTGGTATCTCCGCAAGAAACAACGGTTTGTCTCTCTGCGCAGTGTAGCAGAAAATCAATAAAACAACGAAGCATACGGCGCTTCGCGCCTAAGCAAAAAAATCTGCTTTGTTGTTTTTTTTGCTTCGTTGCCTCATTGCTTCGTGCTTTAATATCTGTATGAAGCCACTGTCCAACAAAAAAATCGCGTCTATTTTCCATGAGATGGCAATTTTTTATGACATGGACAGCGTGCCGTGGAAGCCGGCGGCATATGAACGGGCGGGGGACGCGATTGAGGCGCTCCGTACGCCTATCGCTGAAATCTACAAAGAGAAGGGGCGAAAAGGGCTTACCGAAATAGACGGCGTGGGCGAGGGGATTGCCGAACACATAGAGGAAATTCTTGAGACCGACGGCGGGTTCAAAGAATATGAGCGGCTCAAAAAGAAGTTTCCCGTTGCCGTGGAGGAGTTGCGCGCGATAGAAGGCGTTGGACCGAAAACCCTAAAGACGCTCTGGAAGGAACTGAAGATTGCGAATACGGAAGATTTGGAGAAAGCGGCGAAAGCAGGGAAAATCAGCGCGCTCAAGGGGTTCAGCAAGAGAACTGAAGAAAAAATCCTTGAAGGGATTGCCTTTCTTCGCTCGTCAGGAGGGCGGCGGCTTTTGGGCGCTGTGCTCCCCGAAACGCGCGCGCTTGAGGAAAAAATAAAAACATTTGACGGGGTGTCTGCGGTCGCCGTCTGCGGCTCCGTGCGGCGGCGCAAAGAAACAATAGGGGATATAGACATCATCGCGACTTCCGCGGAGCCGGAAAAGGTTATGAAGCAGTTTTTGGCGCTTCCCGAAATAGAGCATATCTACGGCACGGGAAAGACAAAAACGAACGCACGGCTTAGGGACGGGCTTGATGTGGACATCCGCGTCGTGCCGAAGCGCTCGTTCGGCGCGGCGGTGAATTACTTTACCGGCTCAAAGGCGCACAACATCGCGCTCCGCGAAATCGCGCAGGACAAGGGCTGGAAGCTTAATGAGTACGGACTTTTTGAGAGACAAGGGATAAGAGACAAGGGACAAGGAGAAAAGTGGCGGTTTATTGGGGGAAAGACGGAAAAGGAGTTGTATGAAAAATTGGGGCTCCGCTACATTGAACCCGAGCTCCGTGAAATGACGGGGGAGATGGAGGCGGCGCGGGAGGGGAAACTTCCTGAAATTATCGGCTACGACGACTTGAAAGGAGATTTACAGACGCAGACCGACTGGACGGACGGCGCTGACTCAATGGAGGAGATGGCACGGGCGGCAGAGAAGGCGGGGCTTTCCTATATCGTCATCACCGACCACACGAAGTCCCTCGCGATGACAGGCGGCGCGGACGAGACGAAACTCCGCCGCCAGATGAAAGAAATTGACGACATCAATGCAAGGTTTCATGCTTCAGGTTTCAAGTTTCATGTTTTAAAAGGCGCCGAAGTGAACATCAAAAAAGACGGCGCGCTTGATATTGATGATAAGACGCTTGCCGAATTGGATTGCGTGGGCGCCGCTGTGCACAGCCATTTTAATCTGTCGCGAAAAGAGCAAACAGGGCGCGTCATCCGCGCAATGGAAAATCCTAACGTTGACATCATTTTCCACCTGACGGGGCGGCTTATAAACCGCCGAAAACCGATAGAACTTGACATAGATGAAGTTATCGCCGCCGCGAAACGAACCGGCACTGTGCTTGAAATAGACGCGTTTCCCGACCGGCTTGATTTGTGCGACGAGTACATACGGAAATGCGTGAATGCAGGAGTGAAAATGAGTATTGATTCGGACGCGCATGCGATAGAGCATTTCGCCGTGCTTGAATATGGCATCGCGCAAGCACGGAGAGGATGGGCCACAAAAAAAGACATCATCAATACCTTGCCCGCGCATGATTTACTCGCCGAACTGAAGAAGCCAAAAGAAAAAAGGTGGGGAAATTAGTATTTGGTATTTAGTATTTGGTATAAAAAGACGGCGCGGTTCGCAAAAGCGAAATGCGCCGTGATAGTTTTACGAATCTTGCAAAATTAAATGGTTTCGGAGCGCCTGCTTCTTTGCGCCAGATATTTTCCGTAACCCCCTTCTCTAAAATATCCGCAGAATAGCTCCCAAAGTTCTTCGGCTATATGGCGGATATTGCTGCGAATTGACAAGATGACGAAAACGGGGATGCCGGGGTATCGCGCGCAATGTTCGTTCGCGGCCTGCTTGGTCTGCTTAATCTGAAGGTGCAAAGAAATGCGCCGCGTGTGTCTTCCTCCGTCAAGGCGCACATGTTTGTGTAAAACAAAATCAATGCCAACGGCGTCAAGAACCGAGTCGTATATGCACTCGTCAAGGCGCCCGTCCGCAATGAGCATCTCGGCGGCGGCTTTGCATTTCGCCTCTGCCTCATTTTCTGACGCGCGCCGCGGCGCGCCCTTTTTTTTTCTTTCTTTGCGTTTTTTCACGCAAACCTCCGCGTCAGTTGCGCAAGTATACTGTTCTCGTTTTTCTTTTCTCTCATTAGTTAAGCACGCAGGGGGGTGGAGCGCAAAACGAACGCACCCCGCAACTGCGGGGTGTTGTAATTTTTTCCTAGCACCTAAAACCTATACCCCAACACCTAAAACGGATTCCGTGCCCCGCGGACTTCAAAGTGGAGATGCGGTCCCGTAGAGCGCCCCGTGGAGCCGACATACCCGATAATTTGCCCTTGTTCCACATATACGCCTTCCGGCGCGACGATGCTTCCCATGTGCGCATAAAGGGTCTGGGTTCCGTTTGAATGAGAAACAACAGTATATTGGCCGTATCCGCCGTTCCATCCCGAATCGCGGCTCACGATAACCGTCCCTGCGGCGGCGGCATAGACCGGCGTCCCGAATGGAGCCCCGATATCAACGCCGTTAAAGCCGTGAAGCCCTTGTGTTTTCCTGCCACTCGCAAGCGGGCGCTCATAGTAGCCCTCATAGGATGGGCCATTCGTGCCGTAGACCACTGTAGAGGGGACGCCGTATTTTTCCCGTATCGCAGTCCCGAGTTCGCCATCGGGAATGACAATTACAGAGCCAACCGCAAGCTCCGCGGTGTTCGCAAGGTCGTTGAAACGCGCGATTTCATCAACGTCCCCTTTAAGTTTTGCCGCAATGCTCCCAAGCGTATCGCCTTTCAAAACCGTATACCGCACGCCGGATACCGGCAGGATGACGAGTGTCTGGCCGATGCTGATGAGGTCGCCCCGCGCGATATTGTTTGCCCAGATAATTGTGTTCGCGGAAACGCCGAACATGTGCGCGATTTGAGAAAGCGAATCTCCTTCGCGCACCACATAAATACTGATATTGTCAGAAGAGGGAGAAAAATCCTCTACATCAACGAGCGTCCCAAGGGGACCGGAGTCAGGCAAAAGGGCGCTCCCGCCGATAATAGTGATGTCACCGCCTCCTTTCTGCGGATTCGGGTCGTAATTCAAAGCCGCCTGAAGAAGCGCGACGTTCTGCGAGTTCACTGTCTTTTGGTAGACTTCTTCGGTCGCTATCTTTTTAAAAATATCACTGAATAAAGAAAAAATCCCCGCATGGGCTTCCCGAGGAGACAAAAGGACCGAAAGAGATATAATAAAAACGAGCGATAGGGTAATACCGCTTGAAAATAGTGAGCTCTTCGCGCGAGACAAAGAAAAGCTTTTGTATGCCGCCTGACCCGGATATGTGGAGGGCTGAGAGGGGTCAGGGTTTTTATGTTGAAGTAAAATAAGCCAATTGAGACGCCTCCTTTTCGTCCTTTCGCCGCGCACCCGATTACCTAGGGACACGCGGGCGTATTTCGACCGATAATCTTGACAATGCCCAAGATTATCGTTACAAAAAAACACTCTACTTGAAAGGCTGAGGCGAGGTTATTTTCTTTCTCCCGTTCGGAGATATAGCTGAATTTAGCTATATTTTTCAATACATTTCGGTACGCAGACTATTTGGTAAGTATAGCCGAAAACGAGGCGGAAATCAAGGGGCAGGAGAGGGGCCTGTTGATAATTGTTTCAAACGTAAATATCAAAGCAACCGACCCGAATGGCCCTAATTACATCCGAATGTTACGAATAAAAAAGAAGCGGGCTATTCGGGTCATTCGGGTGCATTCGTAGATTCGGGTCGCGTTTAATTTTTTTATTTTTAATTTCCTATTATGGACTATCTAGACCACTTGAACCCTCCACAGCGCGAAGCCGTCCTCCACAAGGACGGCCCTGTTTTGGTGGTCGCTGGCGCGGGGGCGGGAAAAACGCGGACACTCGTCTACCGTATTCATCATTTGGTCAAAAGCGGGGTTGCTCCGGAAACAATCCTTGCGGTGACGTTCACCAACAAAGCCGCAAACGAGATGCGCGGACGTATTCGGACGCTTCTCGGTTTAGAGAAAGATACGTTTTCTCCCCTTACCCCCTTTTCTCCTTCTCCCCTTACCCCCTTTTCTCCCTTTTCTTTTGTAAACCAGCCGTTTATCGGAACGTTTCATGCGCTTGGCATCAAGATACTGCGGGAGAAGGGGGGCGAAATCGGCATCCCAAAAAACTTTGTCATCAAAGACCGCGACGGCGCGCTCGCGCTCATAAAAGAGGCGATGGACGAGGTCTCTTGCGACAAGAAGCAATTTGAACCGCGGAAGGTGCAAAACATCATCTCCCGTGAAAAAGGCGACCTGTCTTCTCCGGATGATTATCTCGACAAAAAAAGCGGCGGCTACGGGGCGCAAAAAATCGCCGCGGTGTGGCAGGCGTACGAAAAAATGCTCAAAAAAGAAAAAGCGTGCGACTTTGACGACCTTCTTTTGAAACCGGTATTTCTTCTCCAGACGAAAAAAGAGGCGCGGGATTATTTTCGGGATAAGTGGCGCTATATCCATATTGACGAATACCAAGACACGAATCGCGCCCAATACGTTCTTTCCAATCTTCTTGCCGAGCCGCGGAACAACATCTGCGCAGTCGGGGATGTGGACCAAAATATTTACGGCTGGCGGGGCTCAAGCATCCGAAATATTCTCCAGTTTGAAAAGGATTACCCGAAGACGAAAATAGTGATGCTTGAAGAAAATTACCGCTCCACCGCGCGCATTATCCGCGCCGCGAATGAGATAATCGGCAAAAACCAGCTCCGCATAGAGAAAAATCTGTTTACGAAAAATGACGAAGGAGAGAAAATCTCTCTCTTTGTTTCTCCCGACGAAAAGACGGAGGCGTTTCGCGTCGCTCATAGGGCGAAGGCGCTTGCGGAAAGCGGCGCGCAAAGAGAGGATATGGCCGTGCTCTATCGCGCGAATTTTCAGTCGCGCGCGCTTGAAGAGGCGTTTCTTGCCCTTGATGTGCCCTATCAGGTCATCGGCACGCGCTTTTTTGAACGGAAAGAGGTCAAGGACATTCTCGCATTTTTGAACGCAGCGCGAAATCCCGATAGTTTAGGCGATATCAAGCGCGTCATCAATGTCCCGCCACGCGGCATCGGCAAAACGACTATTGCTAAAGTTTTCTCGGGTATGCGCGACTCTCTTCCGCAGGCGGTTCGCGCGCGCGTGAACGATTTTTATTCATTTCTCGCGCGGATTGATGCGGCATCTCGAGAAATTTCTGTCGCCGACCTCGTCCTTTTTATATTCAAAGAAAGCGGTCTTGAGGCGGCCCTGAAGAAAGAGGGGGAAGAGGGGGCGGAGCGGATTATGAACATTCAAGAGTTAATGACCCTTGCAAAAAGATACGATACGTTGTCTAAAGAGAACGCGCTTGACACGTTTTTGGAAGATACCGCGCTTTTAAGCGGAGAGGACTCGGAAAAGGAGAAAAAGGGCGGAGTGCGTCTTATGACGGTGCACGCCGCAAAAGGGCTTGAGTTTCCGTATGTATTTATTACGGGGCTTGAGGACGGTCTTTTTCCGCATGAATCGTTCTCTTCCGCGAGCGAAAAGGGTGGTTTGAGCGAAAAAGAGCGGGCTGAGGAGGAACGGCGGCTTTTCTATGTGGCGGTGACGCGGGCAGCGAAAAAACTCTTTCTTTCCTACGCAGAAACGCGCACCGTTTTCGGCTCGCGGGGATACAATACACCATCGCCTTTCATCGGCGATATACCCGAGGATTTGCTGGAATATGAGCTCGGAGATGAGGCGGGGGCGGAAGAGATAATAAAATTTTGAATTTATAGTTTTGAATTTTGAATAAATTTTTAATGATAAAATGTTTCAAATATTCAATCATTCGAGTTTGATTCAAAATTCAGAATTCAAAATTAAACATTACCTACGGTTTATGAACCAAAAAGCAAAAAAGAGTTTGGGCCAGCATTTCCTCACCTCAAAAACCGTGGCGGAGGATTTAATTCGCGCCGCCGATATCACAAAAGACGATATTGTGCTTGAAGTGGGGCCGGGGAGGGGGTTTATTACCGAGGAGTTGTTAAAGGTTGCGAAAAAAGTCATCGCGGTTGAAAAAGACGAGCATCTCGCCGATTTTCTCAAAAATAAGTTCTCAAAAGAGGCAGAAAGTAAAAAACTTGTTGTTGTAGCGGGGGATATTCTCGTTTTTAATATTCTTGACTATACCCTAACCCCTATACCCTATACCCTCGTTGGTGCTATTCCTTACTACATCACCGGCGTTCTCTTGCGGACGGTCCTTGAAAACCCCGCCCGCCCGAAAACAGCCGCGCTTATCATCCAAAAAGAGGTCGCGGAGCGGATTGTCGCCAAGGGGAGCAAAGAAAGCTTGGTTTCCTTGGGAGTAAAGGCATTCGGCGACCCAAAATATATAGAGACGGTGCCTGCGAGCGTTTTCTCGCCTCCGCCAAAAGTTGACTCCGCTATTTTAACAATAGAAAACATTTCTGACGATTTCTTCACAAAAAACGGCTTTTCTCCAGAGCAATTTTTCGCGGTTCTCCATGCCGGATTCGCGCATAAAAGGAAAATGCTCCTCCCATCACTTGCGGAGGGTCTTAAAATTGAAAAAGACGCTCTCGCGCGCGCTTTTGACGAGTGCGGAATATCTATCAAGGCACGTCCCGAAGAACTTGTGTTGGAGAAGTGGGGGTGCGTCACACAAAAATTGAATTAAGAATGATGAATTAAGAATCACGGTTCGCCGAAAACCGCTCCGCGGTTTTCGGCTCATAATTCATGATTCTTTATTCTTGATTCCTTTTTCTGCTTCTTATCAACATCTCGCGCAATACTCTCCTAGGGGGGAGTATTTTTGTTTGGTATAATTTAAGGGATGGGTGCGTGAAAAATATACCCAAAACACAATTTATCGGGGCGTTTTTCGTAATCCTCTTTTTAGTGGCGGGGTTTTTGTTTTTGAGTGACTTTTTTCCCAAAAAGGACATCGCCGCCACTACGGGCTTAGAGGGCCAAACTGTCCTCTCGTTTGCGACTGAAGCGGAAAAAGACAGCGACAACGACGGACTTAAGGACTGGGAAGAAGGGCTGTGGAAAACAGACCTTGAAAATCCCGACACTGATGGCGACGGCACGCCTGACGGCGAAGAGGTGCGCAATAAAAGGAATCCGACAAAGGCAGGGCCGGATGACGAATACAAAAGCGTAAAGGAAAGCCCGTTAAAAGACCTCGCGAATATAAGCGAGGCAGAGAAAAGTTTGACGCTCACCGATATTTTCGCGCGCGATTTTATGACCGGCTATTTCTCTTTGAAAGACGCGGGGCGCTACACCCCGGAGACCCGCGACAAATTTGTAAAAACACTTTTCGCAAGCATTGACAACGCCCCCAAGGAAAAATATACGCTCGCCGACCTTACTATCACGCAGAAATCTGACGCTGAGACGGTGCGGCTCTATGGAACCGCGCTCAACGCTGTCGCGTTCAAATATCGCCACCTCGCCGGAAGAAAAGAGTTGCTCATCATTGACAGCGCCGTTAAGCAAGAAAGCAGGGAAAAACTCGCCGAGCTTGAACCGATAATCGCCGACTATGATTCTTTCATTGAGGAATACCGCACCCTCTCGGTACCGCTTGCCGCGTACGAAGTGCATTTGAACCTTTTGAATGTAAATGCGGCGGCGAGAAACGCGCTCATGCGGATGAGCCGTCTTTTTGAAGACCCGATGGGGGGGGCAGCAGGGTTAAACGAATATAGAAAATCCGCCGAAGACGGCGCGCTCGTGGTTCGCGATTTAAAAAATTTTTTTGAACAAAGTGAAATAATTTTTAACAACGATGGCTCTGGAACCATTCCCAATAAATAATTATTCCCTGCGAAGGAAGATTGTTGCCGCCACCCTTGTTTGCGCGGTGCTTTTAGGAACGGCGGGGGTTTTTCCTGCGCCCAAAACGGCACAAGCTGTTTTAGGAGTAGGCGATGTCGTCTTTGACCCGGGGAACTTCGTGCCTAACTCAATAACAGCTGAAGCCGCATCCGCAGTGGCCGTCAAAGATACCTTCCTGGACGCCATAGCGTGGGGAATAACAAAGCTAGCGATAAACCGCCTCACCCTAAGCATGGTGGAGTGGATTCGCACCGGATATAAAGGGGGTCCGTCGTTTCTTTCAAACCCCGAATTTTTTTACCGCGACCTCGCCAACGAGGCGACGGGGGTCTTCATAAACGAGCTGGGACTTAACGAAGTGCTCTGCGAGCCATGGGAATTCGGCGTCAAATTTGCGCTCTCCTTTCAAAAGCCCTATGCCTTAAAAGCAGAGTGCACTCTTCTGGAATCCCTCACCAATTTTGAACAGATGTCGGAAAATTTTTTGGCGGGAGGATGGAAAAGTTTTATGAACATATCTTTGAACCAACAAAACAATCCGTACGGCGCGTTTATGCAGGCGCAGAGCGAGCTTGCGTTCCGCGCAGGCCAGGAGAGAGAGCGGCAGAAAGACGACCTGACATTCGGACGCGGCTTTTTCTCCATCACGAGCGAGGGGGAGTGCCTTCAATATGACCCGACCTCGCTTGAGTCGTGCGTCCGGCGCGCGCCCAATAGGGTCGTTACACCGGGCTCGTATGTGGCGGATATTGCCGGCGGCGTCGGGCTTTCGCCCCTCCGGCAAGCGGAGCTCGCGGATGAAATTAACGAGTCGTTGGGAATCATCGCCGGCGAAATGATTCTTCAGGCGCTCTCCCAGAACAAAGGGCTTTTGAACGCGTCAACCGCGCCGATTGAGGAACAGGAGTTCGCGCTTTCGGGGGGAGTCAGCAATAGCTTGGGTTCGCTTCTCTCCATAAAAATAGACAATCTTGCGCGGTTTCAAACGGCAAAATCCGCATCGCTTCTGGTCATTCAAAATACCTACCCTGTTTACGATACGCTTCTCGGCATACGAGACGCTTCCCTCGCGACGGGATATGACGACCTGGGAGGAGTTGTCGCCTATGTTGTAGACCAACAGCCCGGGAGTTGCCTTGCCCAACTTGTGTCGCAGGGAGATGCCTCTTCTGCCACCACCGCGCGCGCTGATATTTCACGCCATATTTCTGCCCTTGCGAACGCCAACGCGATTGAGGAGAGCATTCCGCTGGATATTTCCCGCGCGCGCGGTTTCCAAACAATTCTTGCCGATTGGCTTGAGGAAATTAATTCCGGTTCGGCAAGCACCGCGCGGCTTGAGGATATTACGGAAGGGTTCAACAGCATGACCATTTCTGGGCTTGATTTTTCTAGCCCGGTCACCGGTTTTGACACTCCCGCTGAAAATGAAAACCAGGCGCTGGAGGACGCGAAGGACGACGCGGAAGACACTCGTCGCAATTGTCCCACTCTATAAATATGCCGCCGAAAACCACAAAAACTGCATTGTTTCTCAAAACGGCGCTCGTCGCGCTCGTCATTCTCTCCGCGGTCATCTCGCCGGTGGGGGCGGGCGTCGCGCATGCGGGCTGGTTTGAGGATTTAATGCTCTCCCTCGGCGGCGGGGCGCTCAATACCGTTTCCCTTATTCTCGCAGAAGTAGTCCGTATCGTTATATACCTTCCGTCTTCTCTCATCCTCCGCGTCGCGGGATTCGTCTTTGACGCGGTAGTTCCTTTTTCTTTGGGAATAGGCGGCGGGACAAGCGTCTTTGCGAGCAGTTTTGTCACGGAAGGGTGGGGGCTCATGCGCGACCTCACGAATATGGTCTTCATTTTTGCGATGCTCTACATCGCCATCGCGACAATTCTCCAGATTGGCGCGGGGAGAAACACCAAGGCGCTTATCATAAATATCATCATCATTGCGCTTCTGGTGAATTTCAGTTTGTTTTTAGCGCAAATAGTGATAGACGGAACAAACCTTCTCGCTCTTGAGTTTTATCAAACGCTCAACGACGCGAGCAACTCGCATGGAATTGCCGCTATTGTGTTGAGCGGGTTCAATCCGCAAAAACTTCTGGGGACGAGGAGCTTTGAAAGCTGGGTCAAGGAAACAAATCAAAATTATGGAGTGCTCCTCATTCTTTACGCGTTTACAAGCATCATACAGTTCGTTGGCGCGTATGTTATTTTCTGGGCGGCATTCCTCTTCGTCGGGCGCATTGTCATTCTTTGGCTCCTGATGATTCTCTCGCCAATCGCGTTCGCCGCCTACATCCTCCCTGGCACGAAGGGGTATTTCACAAAGTGGTGGGATGCGCTCTTGAAACAGGCGTTCGTGGCGCCGATTTTTCTTTTCTTTCTTTATATTCTCGCGCTTTTTATACACAGCGGACTACCAAAATCTCTGGCGGCAACGGCGGCGCAGACGGGAGAGCTGGGCATGACGCAGATAATTCTTGAGGTCGCCATCGGTTTTTCTTTGGTCATCGCTTTTATGGTTTATGCGCTTAAAATGACCAAGTCGCTTGGGGGAGAAGCGGCGGCGTGGGCAACAAAGGCATCCGGTACCGCGATTGGTTTTGCCGCCGGCGGCATTGGCGGCGCGGTTATAGGCGCCGGCGGTGGAAAACGGGTCGCGCAACTGGCAAGTATGATTCCGGGTGTCGGGGGTGTTGTCGGCAAAACTCTTTTGGGAGCGGGAGAAACGGTGGGACGTGTCGGTGGCGCCCCCCTACGCGCGCCGTTGCGGGCTGGGGGAGAAAAAGCGGCCAGTGGAGCGCGCGGAATAATTGAAGACATGGCAAAGGGGGTGGTTAAAGGAGGGGCGCAGCCAACGCGCGGCGGGGCACTGCTCCGTGGTCTTGGCATCGCGCGTGGCGGGGCGCAAATTGAAGCCACGACGAAGGCGCGGGTAAAGGCGGATATTGAAAAGGCGAAAAAAGACACTGAAAGCCTCTCCGTAGATGCGCTCTATACGGAGTATGGTTATGCCACCACTACTGCGGAAAAACGCGCGGCTATTATTGAGGTTCTTGGCAAGAAAAAGAAGCTCCAACCACAAGAAAAAGGCAAAGGGCCAATGACACACGACAGTATTGTGGAAACCATAAAAACCGTAAAGAGTCGCGGTTATGATACCGATAAGGAGATAGAGGGCCCGTATCTCTGGCAATACGCCACAACATTAGGGGAACGTAAAGAAGCTGCTAAGACCCTAAACCTTGACGCGCTGAAAGAGATAGGGAAAGCGAAAAGAGAGGTAATTGGGGCTGACGGGAAGAAAGAATACCTCCCGAGCGATTTCTTTGATATTACCAAAAACGAGGACGGCACCGAGAACACCGAGATATTTGATATTGCCATCCAAAACATGACCTCGGCGCACCTCAAGGTGCTTCTTGACCCTGAAGTACGGGCCGATTTCAGTAAAAAGTTTGTTGAAAACCTTAAAGCGGCAATGGGGCGAAAGAAAAAGGAGGTGACGGAAAATATGCAAAAAGAAGGGAAAACGGAAAAAGAGATTAAAGATTTTGAGCGTGAGTTTACGGCAGATGAGTACTTTAAGCGTATACAAAATACCCGCGCCGCAATAAAAGACCCCTCGTTAAGAAATTTCTTTGACGACAATGATATTCTCTATAAAGAAGAAAAAACAAAAGACGGAACCGGCAAAGAAAAAACAACAAAAGAAGAACAGAAAAAAAGCGATGAAAAAGAAGAGGCGCGGAGAAAAGACGAGGAAGAGAAAACCCGCCGTGAAAACTTCTATCAGGAGTTCTTCGGCGGCGAAAAGTAAAATTTAAGGTTCAAGGTGGTAAGTGACAAGGTTATAAGGTCAAAAAATCTTATAACTTGCAACCTTAAAACTTTAACCTGAACTTTACACCTTAAAACTTCAACCTTAATTTATACCTTATCAACTTATTAACCTTATCAACTTAATTTATGGGCCGACTTACACCAGACGAATTTCGCAAAAAATACGCGGAGCTCCCGCC